>JAFNSO010000106.1 GCA_017384945.1 Ruminococcus sp.
AGGATCAAACTCTCTAAAATATTGTATCTCAACACTTACGTGTTAAAACCTATCTTAGAGCTTTAATCGCTCTGAACACTAACGTGTTCGTTATCCTTATTTTTCAGTGTTTGGTTCACTCTGTAATGTTTTGAGTACTACATTTCCTCAAAAGAACATCACGGGTTTCTGTACTTTCGTTGTTTAATTTTCAAGGTTCTTTGGCTTTTGCAGTCAAATTACAGCTGTGTTACCTGTGTAATTTCCGTGTAATTTATCCGCAACAGCGTAATATGTATTATATGGCAAAAGGTCGAAATTGTCAATACTTTTGAGCAAAAAAATTTCAGTTTTTTTAAAAAAATTCGGAGCCTAATCATATCCTACGAAACTTCCGAATATAATTGAATAATATGGTTAAAAATGTACATATTATGCAGTTTGAGGGTATATTACACAAAGGCGAAGCCTGCTGTTTGTGCTGTATTCACAAATTTTAAAAAAGCTCTTGATTTTTTGGTTCACATTGCATATAATATTATAATAAAGAATTAAAAGTTGGAGGCAAAACAATGGCTTGCAAACATATTATCACAATCGCCAGAGAATTTGGCAGCGGCGGACGCGCTATCGGAGAGGCGCTTGCCAAGAGACTTGGGATAAAATGTTATGACAAGGAGCTTATATCGCTCGCGGCGAAGGAAAGCGGAGTTGACCCCGAGATTTTCAATAACGTCGACGAGAAAGCCGCCAACAGTCTTTTGTACTCGCTGTCAATGGGTTTGTACTCCTTCGGCAGCACGTACAGCTCGGGACAGCTTCCCGTAAACGACAGGCTTTACCTTTTACAGCACAAGTTTATTAAGCAAATCGCGTCGGAGGGTCCGTGCGTATTTGTCGGAAGATGCGCGGATTATGTGCTTAGAGACAGAAAGGACGTTGTAAGGGTATTCATCTGCGCGGATATGGACTACCGTATTAAGAGAGCGGTTGAAACGAAGGACATAAAGGAAAGCAAGGCCGAGCAGGCAATTGTAAAAACAGATAAATCAAGAGCAAATTACTATAATTTTTACTCAGGCAAAAAATGGGGACGTGTCGATAACTACGACCTGTGCCTTAACCGTACAAGGCTCAGTGATGAGCAGGCGGTTAGCGTGATTGTCGATTACCTCGGCGTGCTGTAGAACACGGCGCTCCTTGTCTGAGAATACGACTAAGGAGGTGCTAAATAATGTTATTCAGACATTTCACAGATAACGGCGATTTGGATGACTTTATCTTTGGGAATGACGAGTGGTACGAGAGCGAAAGATAACGCTCGCTGATATATAGAATAGATAGAACTCAGGCTGTCCGTTCGGGCAGCCTTTTCTGATGTCATAATATACAGATTGAGAAGTAAAATTTTGTACAAAAAATGAATTGTTTTTTTTGTCAAAATCCTTTATCATTATATATGTAAAATTAGAAGTGTTGTAAAATTCACTAAGGCTTCTTATCGGCTCACATAAGAAGGCGAGATTTTTACAAAACGTGGGCAGAAAGGTTTTGAAATTTTATGAAAAAACGAGTTTTATCCGTTGTACTGGCGGTGTGCGTGCTTATGACATGCTTTGCGGTTATGAACTACGCGGTAACCGCAGCTTCAACAGGAAAAGCTAAGACAGCGGCTGTTCCCGACACATATTCGGAAATCACCGCTAATCCTTACGCGATTACAAACTCAAACGACAACGCGACTATTCTTCAGGCGTGGAACTGGAGCTACGCTAACCTTGAAAAAGCAATCCCGAAGGTTGCCAAGCAGGGCTTCTCGATTGTACAGATTTCTCCTCCGAACGAAATCAAGGACGGCACTAAAAACCACAAGGTTTTCGAGGGTGACTCAGCGAAAAACGGTTGGTGGATGTTCTATCAGCCCGCGGGCTTCCAGATCAACGAAAGCACAGACAACGCTCTCGGAACAAAGAAAGAGCTCGTACAGATGGTAAAGACCGCGCACGCTTACGGTGTACGCGTTATCGCCGACTCGGTTATCAACCATATGGGTACCTGTGACAACGAGGACAAGGTAAATTCAGACGACCCGATGGCTCACGTCACCCCGAAGGCAAAGCAGTTTGAGCCTGAGATTTATAACGGCAAGCTTTTCCATAAGCCATGGTTCAATATGACCTATAAATACGAGTGGGATGGTCCCGAGGATACATGTACCAGAGACCTTACAAGAGGCTGTACCTCACGTCTCCCCGACCTTATGACAGAGAACACCACGGTTCAGAATGTTATTTACGATTATTTGCAGGAGCTCGTTGACTGCGGTATCGACGGCTTCCGTTTTGACGCCGCGAAGCACATAGAGACGCCGAATGACCTTCCCGCGTATCGTTCGGATTTCTGGAAAAACACGGTATCAAAGGTCAAAAGCTACGCCAAGACAACATACAAGAAGGATCTCCTTTCCTACGGCGAAATTCTGAACACCTGCGGATACAACCGTAAGTACAGCGCGTACTTCTCCTATATGAAGGTTACGGATTCAGGCGTATTCTGGGATCTTTCAAACGCGATCGACAACAGAAACGCCAGCGCTGCGATCCCTTCAAATATGAAGAACGGCTCAAAGGCTCAGACAGTGCTTTGGGACGAGTCGCACGACACATATATGGACGGAAACACCGTCGGCTTCAGCACCGACAAGAGAAACAAGCTCTGGGCGCTCACAGCCGCACGTGACGGAATCACTTCAATGTACTTCGCGCGTCCCTCAACATCTACATCAAAGACCTCGTTCAAGAACGACCTCAAGAAGGTCAATATGGGCGATGTAGTTGAAACAGACTGGTGCAAGTCAAAGGCTGTCGCGGGAGTAAACAAATTCAACAACATTTACGCGGGTCAGGGCGAATACCTCTCCAGCGGAAGCGGAGTCGCGGTTATCGGACGCGGAAGCAAGACAAAGGACGGCGGCGCGACCCTCGTTAATATGCAGGGCACATCAAAGAGCGTTTCGGGTCTTTCCGTAAGCACAATGGCCGACGGTTCTTACAAGGATATCGTAGGCGGCGGCACATTTACCGTTAAGAGCGGCAAGGTTTCGGGTAATATCGGTTCAACAGGAATCGCGGTTATTTATCCCGAGTCGATGAACCCCACAGAGCCCACAACAGCTGCTCCGACAACAACAGCCGCTCCGACAGAGCCGACCACATCAACCTCAACAGCGCAAATCACAACAGAGTCCACAGAGACCACGGAACCCACGACAACGACCGAGCCCGAGACAACAACGGCTCCTCCGACAGAGCCTCCCACAAAGTGGGCGCACAGCCTGGGCGACGTTGACCTCAACGGAACAGTAAACGTAAAGGACGCGACGCTTGTACAAAAGGCGCTCGCTAAGCTCGCGGAGCTCAACGAGGAACAACAGGCGCTCGCCGACACAACCCAGGACGGCAGTGTGAATATCAAAGACGCGACGGCTATTCAGTATAAGATAGCGGGATATGATTATTTCTAGCATATTTGAATAACTTCTAAAATCAATCGGGAGACACGGTTCAATAACCTGTCTCCCGATTTTTAAGTAAAAAGTAAAAGGTAAAAAGTAAAAGGTAAAAGGTAAAAGGTCAGGCATATACACCTGACCTTTAAAAGCCTAAGCATTACAGAAAGCTCAGACCCGCCGTTGATGAGCTTTTCCAATAAGCCCAACGTTTCCAAAGGCGGCTATGGCTGTCGGGGCTCCCGACCCGCCGTTGATGAACTTTTCCAATAAACCAAACCTCTCCAAAGGCGGCTTCGCGTCCCGAGGCACTCGGGCTATTCGTCGTTGTTCAGGAGGGTCAGGAGGTCTACGTATTGACCGTTAACCTTTACGGCTATGTGAACGTGACTGCCCTCCAACGCCTCCGAGGGTACCGTGTCGGCGGTTCCGAGCACGTCGCCTGTCTTAACAACGCTGTTCTTTTTTACCTTAGTCTGCTTTGATAAACCGCTGTAGTACGCCGTGTAGGTTGACGCCTTTACAACAACCGTCTTGCCGAGTAAATCGTCGTCGTAAATACGGGTGACCTTTCCCTCGCCCATCGAGTATATGTTGTCACCCTTTGAGCAGGCAAAATCGACTCCCGTGTGCGCCGCCCATTGGTTGAGGGTCTTGTTGTAGACGCTTTCCTCGCTGTACTCCTGAATAACCTTCGCGTTGTCAAGCGGGAAGGACAGGCTTGTGTCCACCGAAAGCATAGTTTCGAGCGCTGTTTTCGTCTCCTTTGGAGCGGTCTCGGTCTCCTCTGTCTCCTCCACGGTCTCTGTCGCGGCGGTTGATTCGGACTCGGTTTCGGTCTGTGTCTGCTCGACCGACTCGGTTTCCTCCTCGGTCACTCCCGTGACTACCCTCCCGACAGCAACGGTGGAGTCGGGTTCATCTTCGTAATATCCCGATAAGCTCGTGTATGTCGAATACGCCGCCATACCGACAGCTATGACGCAAATCGAAAGCGCCGTGTAAAAACCCGCCTTCTCACGCTTGCTGCGCGGCGGTTTCTGCTTGAATCTGTTCATAAAAATCACCTCTGCCGTTAGTATTGGCAGAGGTGAGATTTTTATTCAGTTTTATTTTTCAATTGAATCGGTCTTGTAAATGAAATCGACCTTTCCGTCCATATCGTCGCCGAGACCGCTGTAGGTCTTGTAGCGGGACGATACCTTGGAGATAGCCTTTAAGCGCTCTACAAGGCTCTTGACGTCGCCGTTGACCGCGTCAACGATTGTGTCTACTCCCTCTTCCTTGTACTGCTTGAGGCCCTTGTTGAGCTTGAGAGAACCGCTCTTGAGCTTTTCTACGCCCTCTATGAGCACGCCTGTGCCCTTTGACAGCTTTTCAAGTCCTCCCGAAAGAGTCTCCGCTCCCTTTTTGAGAGCCTTTGTACCCTTCTTGAGGCTCTTTGTGCCGTTGTCGAGGTCTCCTGTGCCCTTGGCAAGCTTTGCGGTGCCGCCTGTGAGCTCTGATGAACCCGCAACGAGCTTTGACGCGCCTGTCTTTGCCTTGTCAACGCCCGCGGTGTAGCTGAGTACACCCTGATAGAACTTGTTGTAGCTGTCGAGCTGGGATTTCAGAGAGGTAATCGCGCCCTGTCCCGACTTTGCCTTTTCTACCGCCTCGGCAATCTGTGACTTGACCGCTTCGGAGTCCATATTCTCCTCAATCAGCTCGTTGATCTTGCTTTCCGTAGCCTGATTGATTTTTCCCTTGACAGCGTCCGACTCCATCTGAGCGTCGAGAGTCGAGGAAATCTTCTGCTGAACCGCTTCGGGAATCTGACCCGCGGCGCACGCCGCCTGATACTGCTCGACGGTCATTGAGAGTCCCGCCTTTTCGAGAACTCCCGCAAGCACCTGCTGCTTGACAGCTTCGGTTACCTGGAGCTTGATCATATCCTCCTGAGCTCTTACGGTCGCGCTTACAGTCTCGCGCGCCTTGCTTTCGGCGAGCTTTTTGACGTTGTCCTCACTGAGAGAGCCTTCGATTTTTGTAAGAACCTTGCTGTAGTTTTCGATTGTGAGCTTTTCGGCTGTAATTCCCGCAGCCTTGATTGAATTATCGGCTGTTGAAAGGAGGGTGTCGAATACCTTTTTGGCGCCCGAGTTTAGAGTCGGACCGTTCTTCGACAACTCGCCTAGTCCGCTCGCGAGCTGTTTAACGCCGCTTTCGAGCTGACCGGTTCCCGACTTGAGCTTCATCGCGCCCTGATTGAGCTGACTTGCGCCCGATTGAAGCTTGCCCGCGCCTTTGTCGAGAGTGTCGGCTCCGCCCGCGAGCTTTTTGGCTCCGTTCGCAAGCGCCTTTACGCCTGAAACGAGGTCGCCCGATTTGTCGAGCAGAGTTGAGATTCCGTCGTAGAGCTTTGAGGAACCGTCGATCAGCTTGTCAGTGGCGTCGGTGAGCTTGTCGAGCTTTTCGTCAAGCTTGTCGAGCTCTTCGTCGGCGTCGCTGAAATCAATGTCGTTGAATACGTCGTTGGTTGCGAGGGTGAGCGTCGTGCTGAGCTCAAAATCCTTCGCGTCGGCGGTGATTTCAACATAATCGGGGATGTCGAGCTTGTCGCTGTCGAGCTGCAAGCTGTCGCTCAAGCCCGGGAGAGCAAAGCCCGCAACAATCGTTCTGTTGCCGTCATTGATGATTTTTCCGTTGCTTACCTGAATGTTAGAGAACTTTTCGTTGTCGAGGAAGGTACCCGTCATCATTACAAAGGGAACGTAAATCTTCTCTTTATAACCGTTGACACCGACGTTCTCGAACTTGTTGTTTTTGTAGTCAAAGCGGATTTTAACTCTTCCGCTCTTGCCCTTGAGATCCTCGGGCGAAATTGATCTACCGTCGAGATAGTAGCTGACGGTCATATCGACGGGGATGTCGTTTTTGCCCTGCCCCTGATAGTAAATATCGTTGCCCTGAGCGTCCCAAATACACATATTGTCCTTATCGAGGGAGTATTTTTCGTCGCCCTTGACATTTTTGATATTTGAAAGGTTTGATTTATCCTTGATTGAAGCAAGCTTGTCGGGATTCTTGATCCAGTCGCTTACAATAACCTTTTTCGCCTGACCCTTTGCGTCCGCCATTACGTAAACGGTCTCGGTTTTTGTCAGAGAGCCGTCGGAGGGGCTTTCAGAGGTCTCGGTCTCCGAAGTCTCGGCGGCAGCGGTCTTTTTGACGGCGCTGTCCGCGCCCGCGGAGTAAGCGGTAACGCCCACAACAGTAACAACCATCATCAAACTGAGCACAGCGGCTATAACCTTGATTGAAGTTTTCATCATTTTGCCTCCTTGGGAATAAAACCTATTGTAGTTTTCGCGATGACCTTATCAAACAGCATAAACATCGCGGGTAAAACAAGAATTACACAGAACATACTGATAATCGCTCCGCGCGCCATAAGCAGACACAGAGAACCTATCATATCGACGTCGCAGTAAATTGATACTCCGAACGTCGCCGCGAACAATCCGAGCGCCGAAACTATGATTGACGGAATCGAGGTGCTCAGCGCCGTGATAACAGACTCCCGTTTGTCGTTGCCGAGTGAGCGTTCCTTTTTGTATCGGGTGGTCATCAGAATCGCGTAGTCGACGGTAGCTCCGAGCTGAATCGTGCTTATGCAAATCGGCGCAATGAACGGAAGCTGAACCCCGAGGTAATGCGGAAGTCCGAGGTTGACGAAAATAGCGAGCTCGATGACCGCGACGAGTATAATCGGAAGCGAAATACTCTTTTCAACAAAGAGAATGATAAGAAAAATCGCGATTATCGAGATTATGTTAACGACTCTGAAATCGACGTTTGTAATATCAATCATATCGTTTATACAGGACGCCTCTCCGATGAGCATTCCCCTGCTGTCGTACTTTTTGATAATCCCGGTCAGTGAGTCAATCTGCGCGCCGACCTCGTCGGTGGCGGGCTTGTACTCGGAATTTATGAGCATAAGCTCGTATTTGTCGCTTTTGAGCTTTGAAACAAGCTTGTTCGGGAGGACTTCCTCGGGAACCATAGTGCCGACGAAGCTCTCGGTCGAGAGAACGTATTTTACACCCTTGACCTTTTCGAGCTCGGAGCACATTTCGTGAGTTTTTCTTGAGTCGAGGCTTGAGTCAAAGAGCACCATATGAGTTGTGCCGATTCCGAAGTCGTCCTCGAGCTTTGTGTTTGCCTTGATGTTGTCCATATAGTCGGGCAGACTGCGTGAGAAATTGTAGTAAACCTCGTTGTTAGTCTGCTGATAGCCGTACAGCGCGGGAACAACAATAACCGCGAACAATATGAGAAATACGGGAAAGATTTTTACTATTCCCTTTGAAATCTTCCTTGTATTGGGGATAATCGAGCGGTGAGCGGTTTTCTCGAGCGGCTTGTCGAGCACCAAAATGAGCGCAGGAAGCGTTGTAACGCAGCCGAGAACTCCGAGCACAACGCCCTTCGCCATAACGATACCGAGGTCGCGTCCGAGAGAAAAGCTCATAAAGCACAGAGCGATAAAGCCCGCGATTGTCGTTACCGAGCTTCCGACAACGGAGCGGACGGTTTCCTTGATGGCGACCGCCATAGCCTCCTTGTGGTCGGTGCGGTGAAGCTTCTGCTCCTCGTAGCTGTGCCACAGGAATATCGAGTAGTCCATTGTGACCGCAAGCTGTAAAACGGCGGCGAGCGCTTTTGTGATGTAGGAGATTTCGCCGAGGAAAATGTTAGTTCCCATATTCAGCAAAATCGACATTCCTATACTGGTCAAAAATACAAAGGGTATGGTCCAGCTGTCGAGGAATACCATCATAACGACAACCGCCATAACGACGGCGATCGCGACGTAGACAGCCTCCTGACTCTCGGCAAGGTCTCTCATATCGCAGACCATAGCCGACATTCCCGAAACAAAGCACTGCTTGCCCGTGATACTCTTGATTTCCGTGATCGCGTCCATGGTCTCGTCGGCTGAGGTCGAGGTATCAAAGAACACCGCCATCAGCGTCGAGTCACCCGAGTTAAAGGCGTTATAGACCTTTTCGGGAAGCATTTCCATCGGAATCGACAAATCCGCCACGTCCGCGTACCAGAGCACGGTGTCGACGTGGTCGACCTTTTTGATTTTATCCTCGAGCTTTACTATGTCCTTGGACTCCATATTTTCGACAATGATAAAGGAGAAGGCTCCCTTGCCGAACTCGTCCATAAGGTACTCCTGACCCTTGACAGTCTCGAGGCTGTCGGGCAGGTAGTTGAGCATATCGTAGTTTACACGCGTGAAAACCATTCCGAGAACGGACGGTATCATCAGCGCGATAGCTATGATAAGGATAACCACGCGGCTTTTGACAACCGCTTTACCAAATTTCATACGTATCCTTTCCCTTCAATTAGTTTTATCTAACTAGTATTATAGTAAAAAACCATATAAAATGTAATGGATAAGAAAAAATGCGTGCCTAAAATTTAGGCACGCAAGCGATTATGCTCAAACATTATGGCTTTCTATATACTCTTCCTCGCAAATATCAATCGCGTTTTTCATCGCTCCGTCGAACAAATCGCATATTCTGCGAAGCTTCTTTTGTAGGTCGTATTTCATTCCCGAGGACAGCCAGTCGATTACAAAGCCGACGAGCAGACATTTGTAGTACAGGACGATTACATCCTTGTCCTCTTCGGTTATCCGCCTGTCGCCCCATGTCTCGTTCATATAGTCGTAGACCGCTTTGTGCGAAATTCTCTGCAAATACTGCTCGAACAGCTCGCGGTTTGCGGAATTGTAAATATGGTAGACGGCGGTTTTATTCTCAATCGCGAAGTCAACGGCGTTGATAATATGCTCATAAAGCGAGCCCGACTCGGTCTCGATTCGGACAAGTCTCTCCGCCTCCTCGGTCAGAATAGTCTCGAGCAGAGCGGGGATATCGCTGTAATGATAATAGAAAGAGTTTCGGTTGATCCCGCACTGAGCGGCGATGTCCTTAACGGTAATCTTGCTAAGCGATTTGTGATTAAGAAGCTCCATAAAAGTTTTTTTGATAGCTTGTTCAGTAAAATTTGCCATTACATTCACCAAAAACATTGTAGCATTTTAAAGACAGAATTGCAAGCGCGGTTTTTTCTTATTTATCGGTCAATTAAATTATAAAAAAGTCCGACCCTTTACGAGTCGGACTCAGAATTATTCGGAGATTATGCCTTTGACCGAAGCGAGCGCCTCGTCAAGCTTGGATAAATCCTTGGCACCAGCCATAGCCATATCGGGCTTGCCGCCGCCGTTGCCGCCTGTTACCTGAGCGACAGCGCGCACGATCTTGCCCGCGTTAAAGCCCTTGGCGAGGGCTTCCTTGCCTACTCCGCAGGCAAAGGTCGCCTTTTTGCCTTCTACGGCGCAGAGGACTACGACCGAGTTTTGGTTTTTGTCGAGACACATTCCCGCCATATCGCGGAGCTGACCGCCCTGAACGTCGGTGAGCTTGCTTGTAACGACGGTTACGCCGCCGACCTCCTCGCTGTTTGAAAGAATCGAGCCGATTTGCGAGAGAGCGAGCTTATTCTTTAGAGCGGCGATTTCCTTATCCTTCTCCTTGAGCTCAGAAGCGACCTTGACAGCCGCCTCAAGAAGCTTTCTCGGGTCGGGAACCTTGAGGGTATTTGCCGCCTCTCCGATAATCTGCACCGCGCGGTTAGCGTAGTTGAGCATACCAATACCTGTGAGCGCCTCGATTCTTCTTACGCCCGCGGCTACGGAGCCCTCCTGACGAATCTTAAAGAGACCGAGCTTTGCCGTATTGTCGGTATGTGTACCGCCGCAGAGCTCGACGGAGAAGTCGCCCGCCTTGACAACGCGTACAACGTCGCCGTATTTTTCGCCGAAGAGAGCCATCGCTCCGAGTTTCTTCGCCTCTTCGATCGGCATTTCGCGGGTTTCGACCTCAATACCCTTTAAAATAATCTTGTTGACAAGCAGCTCAACGTCGATAAGCTGACGGGCTGTCATAGCCTCAAAGTGGGTAAAGTCAAATCTTACGCTTTCATCGGTTACGAGCTGACCCGCCTGCTCGACGTGAGTGCCGAGAACCTGTCTGAGCGCAGCCTGAAGAAGGTGAGCCGCGGTATGATTGCGGCGAATCGCGTCTCTACGCTCCTCGTCAATCTCGAGGGAGATTTCGTCGCCGACAGTGACAGCGCCCTTTGTGACCGTGACAGCGTGCAGGAATATACCCTGCGCGTCCTTTGTTGTATTATCAACGCTGATTTCAGCGTCCTTTGTTTTGATTGTTCCCGTGTCGCCTATCTGACCGCCCGACTCGGCGTAGAACGGGGTTTTCGCGCAGACGAGAATCGCGCTCTCGCCCTCTGTGACAAGCTCGACCCTCTCGCCGTCGCGGACAAGCGCGAGAACCTTGCTGTCAGCTTTATTATCCGTATAGCCCGTAAACTCCGTCGCGGGGATATCGGAGAGATCGGTCGAGTCGGAAATCCACGCGTCCGCGCCCGCGTTCTTTCTGGCGTTGCGGCTGCGCTTTTTCTGTTCGGTGAGCAGCTCGCGGAAGCGCTCGACATTTACCTCAATTCCCGACTCAGCCGCGATTTCGCGGGTAAGGTCAATCGGGAAGCCGAAGGTATCGTTGAGCTTGAACGCCTCCTCGCCCGAGATAACTCTTTCCTCGTTTTTCTCAAGAATTTCGTGGAGCATCGAGAGACCCTGATCGATTGTGCGGGAGAAGTTCTCCTCCTCGACCTTGATAAGCTTTGTGATGAAATCCTGCTTGTCGCGAAGCTCGGGGTAAGCGCTCTCGTTCTCTCTGATAACGGTCTCGCAGACCTTGTACAGGAAGGGCTCCTTGTAGCCGAGAAGTCTGCCGTGACGCGCCGCTCTTCTGAGAAGTCGGCGAAGGACGTAGCCTCTTCCCTCGTTTG
This sequence comes from Ruminococcus sp., assembly GCA_017384945.1. GTDB lineage: Bacteria > Bacillota > Clostridia > Oscillospirales > Acutalibacteraceae > Ruminococcoides. The sequence goes on from JAFNSO010000106.1 coordinate 11,429, forward strand.
AGGGCATTACGCCGTCGGAAATCATAAAGGTTGTCGAGCGGATGTGGTCGGTGATTACGCGCAGGGAGATGTCTGTCTTTTCGCTCTTCCCGTACTCAACGCCGACGATTTTGCTGATATGCTTCATAATATTCTGAACAGTATCGACAAGGAAGAGGTTGTCCACGCCCTGCATTACGCAGGCAAGACGCTCGAGACCCATTCCCGTATCGATGTTGGGGTGTTCAAGAGGAGTGTAGTTGTTCTTTCCGTCGTTGTCAAACTGAGTGAAAACGAGGTTCCAGACCTCCATATAACGGTCGCATTCACAGCCAACCATGCAGTCGGGCTTGCCGCAGCCGTGTTCCTCGCCTCTGTCGTAATAGATTTCGGAACAGGGACCGCAGGGGCCGCTGCCGTGCTCCCAGAAATTGTCCGCCTTGCCGAGTCGAACCATATGGCTCTCCTCAACGCCTACCTGCTTTGTCCAGATGTCGTAAGCCTCGTCGTCGTCCTGAAAAACGGAGACGTAGAGCTTTTCCTTGGGGATCTCGAGAACCTCGGTAAAAAACTCCCACGCCCACGCGGTGGCTTCCTTCTTGAAGTAGTCGCCGAACGAGAAGTTTCCGAGCATCTCGAAATATGTACCGTGGCGGTCAGTCTTGCCGACTTCCTCGATGTCGGGGGTACGGATGCACTTCTGGCAGGTGGTTACTCTTGTTTTCGGAGGGGTGATCTCGCCCGTAAAGTACTTTTTCATCGGAGCCATACCGCTGTTTATCAGCAGAAGGCTGTTGTCGTTTTTCGGAATTAACGGAAAGGAAGGAAGTCTGAGACATCCCTTGCTCTCCATAAAGCTCAGAAAGCTCTCTCTGAGCTCGTTAAGTCCTGTCCATTTCATATATTACACTCCTTTTAATAATTGACAATTCTCTTTTTCCTCAAAACAGAGCCTGCGGGGATTTCGCGTTCGGCCGTCATTTTAAGCTTTTCCATAGCGTGGGGTGCGCTTTCGACGCTCTCACCCGCTTCGTTTTCGAGTCCGAGACATTTTACGTCAAACGGAACACCGCTTGGCGGAAGAACGTCGAGGACGTCGCCGACGAGAAATTTATTTCGCTGAGTAATGAATGCCGTATCTCCGTCGAAGCCCTCGCAGAACGCGACAACGTCGTAGCGGCGGATGTAGCCGCCGTTGTCCGTTACCTGACCCGGCTCTCCCCCAAAGTAAAACCCCGTGTTGTATTCACGGTGGCTGATTTTTTCGGTCTCTTCTTTTATCCAGCTTGGTAAGACAAAATTGTCGGGATTTTTAAAATATTCATCAACCGCGTGGCGGTAGGCGTTTGTTGTCACGGCGACGTAGTAGCTTGATTTTGCTCTTCCCTCGATTTTAAGGCTCGACACGCCCGCCTTTACGAGCTCGGGAATGTGCTCTATCATACATAGGTCGCGCGAATTGTAAAGGAAAGTGCCTTGGTCGTCCTCCTCAACGGGAAAGAACTGACCCTCGCGGTTTTCCTCAAAGAGGTGGTACTTCCAGCGGCACGGCTGGGCGCAATCGCCTCGGTTAGCGTCTCTGCCCGTCATATAGCTCGAAATCAGGCACCTGCCCGAAAACGAAACGCACATCGCTCCGTGTACAAAGGTCTCGATTTCAAGCTCCTTGGGGGTTTTTGCTCTGATAGCCGCGATTTCGTCGAGGCTGAGCTCACGGGCAAGGACGACTCTGTCCGCTCCCATGCTGTGAAGCGCGTTGGCGGTGAGATAATTTGTAACTCCCGCCTGAGTCGAGACGTGAAGCGCGACCCTCGGGGCGTACTTTTTGGCGAGCTCCATAACGCCTATGTCCGCTATTATAAACGCGTCCACACCCGCGTCCTGAGCCATCGCGAGAAAATCGGGCAGGCTCTCGGTCTCGTCGCCTCTCGGGAGAGTGTTGCAGGTGAGGTGCACCCTCGCGTTGTTTTGGTGAGCGAGGGCGCAGGCTTTTTTCAAATCATCGTCGGAGAAGTTCTTTGAGGCGGTGCGCATTCCGAACTGCTTTCCCGCGAGGAAAACAGCGTCCGCGCCAAACCTGAGAGCTGACTCCAGACATTCCATATCGCCCGCGGGCGACAGAACTTCGGGTTTTATCATATTTAACCTTCTATAAGTGAAAGATTGTAGTTGTGCTGCCAGAGGTTTGAAGCGTAGTAGGGCTTGCCCTTTTTGTCGTGGCAGAAGTAGAGGTAATCTGTCTCCTCGGGATAAATCGCCGCGAGGATAGCCTCCGTACCGGGGTTGCAGATCGGTCCGGGCGGCAGTCCCTCAAAATCATATGTACTGTACTTGGACTTGAAGGTGGCTCGCTTTGAAGCGGGAACCGCCTTTTTGCTTCTGTACGGATAATACTTGGTTGAGTCGAGTCCGAGTTTTCTTACGCCGTAGCTCGCGTCGTAGGTCAGACGGTTATGGAGAATCGAGCTGATGTAGTACATATCCTCGGAGTTCGCCGCCTCCGCCTGAATGATTGAGGCTAGCGTCAGAATCTCGTTGAAGGTGTACTTGCTTTCCTTAACGAGCTTTCGGATATTCTGAGCCTTGGCGTAGCCCTCGACATTCTGGTCGGTGTAGATACGGGTCTCAAAGTCGTTGAGCATTCTTGTGATTGTGAGCTTTGGGTTCTCGTTGTGGTAGCATTCGTAGGTATCGGGGAAAAGATAGCCCTCGAGCTTGTAATAACGCTTCTTGGGGTTCTTTATACTTTTTATAAACGAGTAGTCCGCGTCGAAGTAATCGGAGTTGCACAGTTCCAAAAACTCCTTCGTATCGGGCAGAACGTCCTTTTTGACGAGCTTTTTGGCAATCTCGACGACATTCATACCCTCGGTTATGGTGACCTTGATCGTATCTGTACGGTTTTGCATGGACTGGAGGTAGTTAATGATCGCCTCATAGTCCATATTTGTTTTCATCTCATAGGTTCCCTGCGTAAAGGAATCCCTGTTCTTTGTAAAGGTGGCGTAGAGGTCGAAGAAAAACTCCTCCTTGATTACACCCTTGCTTTTAAGAGCGTTGCAAACATCCTTGAAGGTCGGGTTCTCGGGGATGCTTACGGTGACCTTCTTCTCGTCGGGACGGGAAAGACCCATCATATCGTTTACGCCGACAAGCAGGAATATTCCGAGCATTATACCGACGAGCAGAACCGAGACCCACCATATCAGGCGGAATCTGCGCTTGTTCTGGCGGTCGATGTACTTCATCTGCTTTTTACGCTCGCGCTTTTCCTCACGAAGATAATTGCGGGAATCACGGCGCATCTGCTCGCGCGCCTCCTCGCCCGAGTAGGAGTTTATGTCCTCGCTGTACTCGTCCTCAATGTGCTCGAGCTCGCGGTAACGCTCGCCGACCGCCAGGTCGTCCTGGTCGATGTCAAGATGGAAATTCTGAATCTTCTTTTTGCGAAGCTCGTTAATTCTTTTTTCTTCAGAATTATAGTTGTTACCCATTTTTCATACCCTTTCCTGAGCAAGTCTCAATGTAGTTATCGGTAATCAAATATTTGACGGGCAAGTCAAATTTTTCCTTTGGGAGTCTTTGCTTTACGCAAAACGAGTAGCAGACTCCCGCGGATACACCTTCAAAATTTCTTAAATATCTGTCGTAGTAGCCCTTTCCGAAGCCGATTCTGTGACCGCTTTTGTCAAAGACGAGCCCGGGGACAATTATCAGGTCACAATCCCTCTTGAGCGCTCTTTCGCACTTTTTTTCGTCGGGCTCGAGCAGTCCGAAATAACCCTTTTTCAGGTCGCCGCGCGACTTGATGTAATAAAAAGTCATTGTTCCGTCGTTTACGTTGCACCTCGGAACAGCCAGTCTCTTTCCGCTGACGAGCGCGTCTCTGATAATCTCTTCGGTATCGACCTCGATGCTGAGTGATACAAAGGCAAAAACCGTTCCCGCGTTTTTGTAACCTTCAAAGCTTAAAAAGCGCTCGGTCAGCCTTTTGTCGAGAAGAGCCTTTTGGGATTTCGACATCTCTGTTCTCAGCTTTTTGCTTTCAAAGCGGAGCTGACCCTTCAGGGACATTGCATTGAAGAGCTGACAGCGTCGCTTATTCCCTTGGACGCGAGCTTTTCGGCAATCAGAAGTCCGAAATTGATTGTACAGCCCGCTCCCTTACCTGTTATGATTTTTCCGTCGCAAACGGCGGGCTCGCCGGTGTAGTTCACCTTGTCCTCGTTTGTCTCACAGCCGGGGTAGCAGGTCGCGTTTTTGCCGTCAAGGATTCCGCGGTGGCCGAGGATCGACGGAGCGGCGCAGATAGCGCACATATATTTGTCGTTCTCAACAGCGTAGTCGAGCACCGACTGAACAAAATCCGACGCCTCGAGGTTACGCGTACCGTCGAGTCCACCGGGGAGAATTACGGCGTCAAGCTTGTCGAGCTCCACCTCGTCGGGGGTGATTTCAGCCTCGACCTTAATCTTGCAGGAAGAGGTTACCGTCTTTCCCGTAACGCCTACTACGAGGTTCGGAAGCTTCGCGCGGCGAAGAATATCGACTGTTGTGAGCGCTTCGGTGATTTCAAAGCCGTCAGCTAACATTACATAAATCATAATAATTTCCATAGCCTTTCCGCCCACAAATAGATGTTAAAGATTTTTACGACCTTACCGTGGGCGGATAAGGCGTAAACGGAAATTCAGTCATCAATGTTGTCCCTCTGGGACAAACCGAGCGGTCAAAAAACCTGATTAGTGTGAGCCTTCACACTGATTTCCCTTTAATCTAAAGTCAGTCCCGAAAAAATACATTCGGGTCTGAAATCTGTTTTGTATTTTACCATGGCGAAGCGTTTCTCTTCGCTCAGAATAAACTTCTGTTTCGGGCTGAGTCGGAAAATAAAGCTCTCCGCCTCTGTCCTCTTGAGCAAATCGTTTATCAGAAAGCCCGCGTTTCGGTCGGCGCAGATGATTTCAAGCACCTCGCAAACGCCGTTTTCCTCAAGGGCTATAAGATAGCCGAAGTTATTTTTGATTATTTTTGCCCCGTAGAGCGCGTAATAATCAAACGCGTAGTCAATATGATTATTATTCCAGAAAAGAAAATTATCCTTCAAAACCCTGTTTCTGATTCCGCAGTAGCCGCTTATGAAAGCTTCCTGCTCCTCATACGGAGTCGCAAGTCTTTCGAGCTCCGCTCTGTTGATTTCGGCAAAATTGATTTTAAGCGGCTTAAAGCCGAGTCTCTGGTAATAATCGTACAAGGAATCCTCGGCGGGAAGCGTTACACACAGCTCGGCGCCCGTTGTAGCCATCGCGAAGTTTACAAGACCGCTCATAAGCCCTGTTCCTCGGAACTCCTCCTTGGTGGCGGCGGCGTAGATATAGCCCGCGCGTCTGCCGTTTACGGTTGTATTGAGGAAGTAGAGCATAGAGACGATTTGTCCCCCGTCCTCCACTACATAGCAGATTTCGGGCTTGTATATTCTTTCAAAGAATAATTCCAGCGCTTCTTCCTTTTCCTCAAAGCAGGAGCGATATAATTTTTTCAGAGAATTAACATCGCTTTCCCGCGATAATCTCAGCTCAATCATTTTTTTCTCCGATATAACGCTTCAGAATCGCGACGGGATGGTAGGAAAGCTTTGCTTTTTTCAGGCTTTCGATTCCCATATCCTCCTCGCGGTTTACAAACTCAAAGCCCACGAGCGTTTTGACGAACTCGTTGTTGATTTTGGCGTAGACGCCGTCGTACTCGACAAGAGCCTTTTCGAACGCAACGTCAAAGGTCACCATATTGATTCGAGAGCCCATTGTCATCGCGACAGGCTTTTTGTCCACATAAAGCAGTCCGCCGTGCATATGAAGCTTTTCAAAACTCGAGAGCGCTTCCTTTATGGCGAAGTACTCCTCGCTTTCCGAAAGCGGAATTTTGTTGTTGTGATACCATTGCTCGGCAACCATAAGCGCGTCGGGCTTGTTTTCCCTGTTAATCAGTGAAAAATGCCAGTTCGGATAGGTTCGGTCGAATTTTGAAATGTGGTTGCGCTTCGCGTGGAACTTTTTACCGGGAAGTATCGAGAGGTCGTAGTGGGTGTAGATATAGTCCTCGTCGCCGATTAATTCTTTAAAAGAAAATTCATATCCTGTGATTTTACATAGTCTGTCTCTCTGCGCCTCCGTGAGCATCACAAAGGATGGTTTGATTCCTCTTTGCTTAGCGTCCCTGAAAATCTCGGCGATCGCGGAGGAAGGGTCGCCCTCCCCAATCGGGAAGCAGTAGCCCCACGGCTTTCCCTGCCTGAAATACGCGAGCACAAGAAAACCGTCAAAAACGCAGATTCTTATATTATATTTATTTCTCCAAATAAAGATGTTGGACGCGTTGAAATCGCAGCCCATTGTGCCGAAGTTCTCGCAAATATTACGAATATAGGGCAAATCATCCTTAGTCGGCGTTTTAAAATCGAACATATTTTACCCTTCAATTACATTTAAAATATCTCGGCTTATATCCTCGATTGAGCGCATCTCACCGTTTTCGGTGCAGCTTATCCGTACCCAGCCGAGCTTTTCGGCGGCAAATAGCGCCGAGCGGCGGCAGTTGAGCAGAAAGTCTACGTTCTTTTCGTGCAAATCCTTTTTACTTTCGTCGCCTGAATATCTTTTGCTCATAAGCTTTTGCGACACATCGGGCTCAACGTCGAGGTATATAATCAAATCGGGCTTCGGTACCTTGATTTTGTTGTACTCAAAGTCCTGCTGGAAATCTATATAATCGCTCCACTCGTTTTCGGGGAGCTTTGACATCTGATAGATGATGTTGGAGGTCGCGTAACGGTCGGCAAGAATCGTGCAGCCGTCCTCGTAGTCAGCCCTCCAGAATTGCAGATAGCTGGCGGCGCGGTCGACGGTGTAGAACGCGGCGGCGGCGTAAGCGTTGACGTCGTCGGGCTTGTCGCCGAAATCGCCGTTCAGATACATCCGCACAAGCGCGGAGCTCGGGTTATCATAGTCGGGGAAGGTGAGCTTTGTGACCCTCTCCCCTCTCTGCTCGAGGGTTTTTCTGAGGATTTCGGTCTGAGTAGCCTTTCCCGAACCGTCGAGTCCCTCGATTACGATAAACTTACCTGCCATATTTTTCCCTCATTTCCTTTGCCTTGCCGCAGGACATTTTGCCCTCGGGACATGGTCCGAACAGGCACGAGGGTCCGCATTTTGAGAACAGATTCGGAGCTACCTTGAGGCACTCGAGCAGCATCTGCTCGGCGACCTCTCTGATTTCCCACTGAGCTCGGTTGCAGCAGCGGTGAGCGAAAAAGTTCTCAAGGCTTCGGGTGTTGAAGGTGCATATGATTTTTGTAGTGCAGGCGTTGGGAAGCACAAAACGCGCGTCCTCGTTCGCCTTTTTGACAAAGGCATTGTAGCGGGTCTTGTCCTTTTCCTTAAAGGCGCTCATAACCTCCTCGTCGGAGCCTGTGAGCTCGGGAGCTTCCTTCTGAATATAACCGACGACAAGCGCGTCGCGGATTACCCTGTAGGTCTCGGACTGGGAGTCAATAACCTTTTTGTAGGCTTCATACGCCCGCTCGTTCTTCTCGATCTCGGGCGGAGTGACGAAGTCAAACCTTGTGCCGTCTACATAACGCTGAGACTGCTGTGAGTACGAGGCGATTCTGTGGCGGACGAGCTGATGAGAGCAGGCTCGGCTGATCCCCTCGATTCCGAAGGTAAAGGACGCGTGCTCAACGGGACTGCCGTGACCAAGGCTCGAAAGCAAGTTGATAAAACGCGAGGTGCTTTCCTCGTCAAGACCCTCTCTGATGTTCTCAATATCAGACGCCGAATAGCAGAGCTTAGCCGCCATAGCGACAACCTGCTCGGGGTCGGGAGTATGCGCGAGCAACGTAACCTTTGGTTTCATAACAATCCCCTTTTTCTACAAAATTCTATACCTTATAAGTATAACATTATGTTGAACAAAAAGCAATGGTTTTTTGCTTAATAAAAATCAGACCGCGGGTATTGTATGCTTCAGAGCAGTAAAAAGGCAAGCGGCAGGTCACCGCTTGCCGCTTGCTACTGTCCCAATATTTTTTTCAGATACATTCCCGTGTAGGATTTCTCGTTTTTCGCGACCTGTTCGGGTGTGCCCTGAGCCACGATTTCGCCGCCGTTGTTGCCGCCCTCGGGACCGAGGTCGATTATGTGGTCGGCGATTTTGATCAAATCAAGGTTGTGCTCGATCACAACAACGGTGTTGCCCGAGTCGACGAGCTTGTTCAGAACCTCGATCAGCCTGTGAACGTCGGCGATATGCAGACCCGTCGTCGGCTCGTCGAGAATGTAAATCGTCCTGCCCGTACTGCGCTTGGCGAGCTCCGTCGCGAGCTTTACGCGCTGAGCCTCGCCGCCCGACAGCGTCGTAGCGGGCTGACCGATTTTGATGTAGCCGAGTCCCACGTCGTACAAGGTTTGAAGCTTGCGGGAAATCCGCGGGATCGAGCTGAAAAACCCGACTCCTTCCTCGACCGTCATCTCGAGTACGTCGTGGATCGACCTGCCCTTGTATTTGACCTCAAGCGTCTCGTGGTTATAGCGTCTGCCCTTGCACACGTCGCAGGGAACGTAAACGTCGGGTAAAAAGTGCATTTCGATTTTGATAATGCCGTCGCCCTGGCACGCCTCGCAGCGTCCGCCCTTGACATTGAAGGAAAAACGGCTCTGTGTATAGCCGCGCATTTTCGCCTCCTGAGTCGCGGCGAAAAGATTGCGTATATCCGTGAAAACTCCCGTGTAGGTCGCGGGATTGGAACGCGGTGTCCTTCCTATGGGGCTCTGGTTGATGTTGATTACCTTATCAAGATTTTCGAGTCCCTTCATACTTTTGTGCTTGCCCGAGCGCGTTTTCGCGCGGTTGAGCTCGGACGCGAGCTTTTTGTATATTATCTCGTTGACAAGCGAGCTTTTGCCCGAGCCCGAAACGCCCGTGACGCACACAAACTCGCCGAGAGGGATCTTTACGTTTATGTTTTTAAGGTTATTCTGAGCCGCGCCTCTGACCTCGAGGAAATTGCCGTTTCCCTTTCTGCGTTTTTCGGGGACGGGGATTCTTCGCTGACCGCTGAGGTACTGACCCGTTATTGACTGCGGGCACTCTTTGATTGCCTCGACGTCGCCTGTCGCGATCACCTCGCCGCCGTGGATTCCCGCCCCGGGGCCGATATCGATGATATGGTCGGCGGCGTACATTGTGTCCTCGTCGTGCTCGACGACGATCACCGTGTTTCCGACGTCGCGCAGACGCTTCAGGGTTCCGAGAAGCTTTTCGTTATCCCTTTGGTGGAGGCCGATGCTCGGCTCGTCGAGGACATACATAACCCCCATAAGCGATGAGCCGATTTGAGTCGCGAGACGGATTCGCTGGCTCTCGCCGCCCGAAAGCGTTCCGCTGGAGCGCGAAAGCGTGAGGTAGCCGAGTCCGACGCTGTTAAGGAAGTTGAGCCGTTCTCTGACCTCCTTGAACACAGCCTTACCGATGAATTTCTCACGCTCGGAAAGGCTCGCGGTCTTGATGAACTCCAACGCCTCAACAACGGGCATATCGCAGAACTGCATTATATTCAAGCCTCCGACTGTGACGGAGAGGCTTGTTTTTGAAAGACGCTGACCGCCGCACTCGTCGCAGGGGATCTCAGCCATATAGCCCTGAATTTCCTCCTTGATCCACGCGCTGTTCGTCTCCTTGAAGCGCCGCTCGAGGTTGTTGATTATCCCCTCGAACGGACGGGTCATGATCCTCTCGTCGCCGAACGGCATACGACGGTGAAGCCTGAGCTCCTCGCCGCCTGTGCCGTAGAGCAGGATGTCGATAACGTCCTCGGGCAGCTCTCCGAGTGGAGTCGTGAGTGAAAAATTGTACTTTTCGGCAAGCGCCTGAAAATACATCTCGGCAATCGAGTTGCCCTCCATAGCCCAGCCGCTGCCCTTGAGACCGCCCTGAGCAATACTCAAATCGGGGTTGGGGATGATAAGCTGAGGGTCAACCTTCAAAAAAACGCCGAGACCCGTACATTTCGGGCACGCTCCGAACGGATTGTTGAAGGAAAACATCCTCGGGGTGAGCTCGTCCACGCTGATTCCATGCTCGGGGCAGGCGTAATTCTGCGAAAAGCTCATATCCTCGCCGCCGATCACATTGACGGTGACGAGTCCGTTCGTGAGCTTTGAGGCTGTCTCGATCGAGTCGGCGAGTCGCGAGCGAATCGAATCTTTCACCACGAGACGGTCAACGATTATATCTATGTTATGCTTCTTGTTTTTCTCAAGCTCGATCGTCTCGGACAGGTCGTAGACCTCTCCGTCGGCGCGGACACGGACAAAGCCCGCCTTTCGAGCCTTTTCAAACTCTTTCTGCTGGGTCCCCTTTCTGCCCTTCACAATCGGTGCCATAATCTGGATTTTCGTACCCTCTTCGAGCGAAAGCACGCTGTCGACGATCTGATCGACGCTCTGCTGGGTGATCTCGCGTCCGCAGACGGGACAGTGAGGGATACCGATTCTGGCGAAAAGCAGTCGAAGATAGTCGTAAACCTCTGTTACGGTTCCGACGGTCGAACGCGGGTTGTGAGAGGTTGTTTTCTGGTCGATTGAAATAGCGGGAGAAAGCCCCTGAATCTCATCCACGTCGGGCTTGTTTGACTGACCGAGAAACATTCTGGCGTAGGAGCTTAGGCTCTCGACATAGCGGCGCTGACCCTCGGCGTAAATCGTATCGAAGGCGAGCGAGCTTTTGCCCGAGCCCGAAAGCCCCGTAATAACAACGAGCTTGTCGCGGGGAATCGTAACGTTTATATTTTTTAGATTGTGCTGGCGGGCGCCCTTTACAATAATTTTATCCTGTGACATCGTATTACTCCATAAAATTGTTCTTGGAATTAGTATACAACATTTGTGCGAAAAAAAGCAAGAGGTATTTTTTGCATTATCAGAAAGCGAGCAGCGCTAACTGAGCGGATAACATTTCTTTTTAAGAAAAAGCCGGGAGCAACCGCTCCCGACCTGAAATCTATTAAACTATCCGTTGATAAGCTCAATAAGCTTTGCTCTGACAGCCTGC
>JAFNSO010000009.1 GCA_017384945.1 Ruminococcus sp.
GAAAAGAAGTCCGATTGTCGACACGGGGAAATAGGTTTTTTCGTCATATTCGATAATATCAATTTTATAAGGTGAAAAATCAATATCGAGACCTTTTATTTCTCCCTCGTTTACAGACGCGTACTCCTTGACGTAAGACGCGTCCAGTTCGGTACCTTCCGCGTTCTCCTTAGCCGAGACAAAGTCTTCGAAACTATCGAAATGGATAGTATCCTTTTTGGGGTCGATAACCATCGTTCCATTTGGATTGGTTACCGTGTAAGTGCCGTCCGCGTTCTTTACTTCGGTCGGCTCGTCAACATAGATTCTCTTCAGATAATCAACGGTAGAGATAAACGCCATATCAGGCATACTGCTTTTGAAAACGCATTTCAGCGTTTCGGTTTTATCCATACTGAAGATATGCGCCGTGGTGTCTTTCGTACTGATTTCGTCCTCTGCCGCGGACACGGTCAGTGGTAAAGCCGCGCTGATAAGGATCAAAAGCGCAAGAACCACGCTGATTGGTGATAATACTTTTTTCATTTTTTAAACCTCCGTAATAAATTTAAACGGCGTTACGTCGTTTAATAGACGCAGTAACGCCGTGAAAAACATTTTAGTATTCTTTGAGCATCTTTTTGGCTTTGCCGAGGTAGTATATCTGGAAAACGTAGAGGAATACGGTAAAGCAAAGAGATAAGCCCGATAACCATTCAACGAGACTTGAACCGAAAGCTGTAGATTCAGCTCCCAAGCGAATAAAGAAATTAAGAATGAATGTCAATATGTATAAGATAACCAGAGTCGTGAGCATATCTTTGCCGTGCTTGACCATATCGGGTCTGCTGCATTTTACAGACAGAGCCATCAGACCTAAGATAAGGAAAATAGTCGCGAGCATATTGCAAATATTTCCCGCTAAAGTCAGCATAGTGTAGAGCCATCCATAGAAACCTGTCTGGTTTGCGAAGAAAGACGCCACAGCTGTAAATACAATACTGAAAAGTACACATAAAATAGCTTTCTTGAAGCTGACCTCATCCTTGCCCGCCTGGAAATAGCCGACAATGCTCATAATTCCCGCAACGGCAATTATAACACCCGCGACAATTACCAAGGCTCCCGTAGCGATAACAAGATTCCCGGAAGTGCTGTTATCAACATTTCCCGAAACTGCGATAAAGCTCAGGATAATACCGATTCCGCCGATCAGGGCGGCGATCAATGAAATAATTTCAGCGTTAAAAATCTTACTAACGCCTTTTGCTGCGTATGGAAATTTCATTTATTTCTCTCCTTAAATTTTTTCATATACATATCTCTATGTATACACAATAATATTATCATAATAAAAGAAAAAAACAACATCTTGTGTCAGAACGACACAACTTTTTTATAAAAGCTCTTGAGTTTTACACTTATTCTTTTTATAATGAATTTATAATTACACATGAGGTAATATATATGAATGAATCCTTTGGCGAAATCTTAAAACGTTTCAGAACCGAAAAGAATTTATCTCAACAGCAGCTTGCCGATATGCTGTTTGTAGAACGCGCCAGTATCGCGAACTGGGAAACAGGAAGACGAACTCCCGACGCTGTTCTGCTGCTTAGAATCGCAAAATGTCTTGATGTCGATGTTAACATTTTTATGGGAACAATAGACAACACCGTAGAAGAACCGAACATCATAATGGTTGACGACGAAAAAATAATTCTGAAAGGCGGTATGTCTGTAGTCAGTCATTTACTTCCGAACGCTTCGGTCACAGGCTTTACTTCGCCGACAGAGGCGCTGTCGTTCGCAGGAGCCAACCGAGTGCATTTGGCTTATATTGATATTGAAATGGGCAAGCTCCACGGGCTTGATTTGTGCCGTGAGTTGCTGAAAATCAATCCGCGTACCAACGTTATATTTCTTACCGCCTATTCCGACTACGCGCTGGAGGCGTGGGATACAGGCGCCTGCGGCTTTGCCGTAAAGCCTCTTACAGCCAAACAGGTGCGCGATCAGCTCACAAGACTGAGATTTCCGATAAGGGGGCTGGGGCTATGATGGATTGGACGACATATTTCTCAGCTGTAATCGATATGACTACCTTATTGCTCGGTGTGCTTGGAATACTGATTGCTTTTCTCCTGCGTGATACAGAAAACGAGTGGCGGCAGTTTTGCATAGTCTTCTTTTCTGTAATGATATCAAAAACGGCGGTTGACCTGTTAGGTCAGTTTGCCGATATGTATTGGAATAACATACCGCTTCAAACAGCGTGTGATTTCCTCGGCATTTTGTTTTCCTCGACAATCATTCCGCTGATTACGCTTTACATCCTACGCTGTTGTTCGCAGGAGCCCCGAAAGTCTTTCCTGTGGAAGCTTATCCTCATCCTTTGGGGCTTATCCGTAGCGGCAGCCGTCGGCGACCTGCTGGAGCGTACTCTTTTTGCGGCTCCGACGCAGGACGGCACAGAGCATAAACGCTGGTTGATACTGGTTTATTTGCTTTGTACGGCAATCAGTCTGATTGTATGCTTTGTCGCGGTGATCCGCAGAAGAAAACAGCTTTCAAAGCTCCATATTATACTCATATTGGTTTATTTGCTTGCGCCTGTCCCCTTAATGCTTCTCGCGATGGAGCTGATGCTGTTTATTGATCAGGGAAAACGGTATCTCAGACAAAAGGAAGAAATCGCTAACCAGAAGGTAAGTCTTGCCGTACTGCAAATGCGTCCGCATTTCATCTACAACACAATGACAAGCATTTACTATCTGATCGAGCAGGACGCGGCTAAGGCGCAGAGGGTAACGCTGAACTTCACCAACTATCTCAGAAAGAATTTCACTACGATCGCCAAGGCAAGAACCATCCCGTTTACAGAGGAGCTGGAGCACACAAAAGCGTATTTGTCAGTTGAGCAGGTGCGGTTTGAGGACAAGCTGTTTGTGGAGTTTGATACCGATTACACGGATTTCAGACTGCCTCCGCTGACCATGCAGCCGATTGTGGAAAACGCCGTCAAGCACGGAGTTGACCCCGACCTTGACCCGCTGTATATCACAGTCCGCACACGCGAGGTGAAACAGGGAGCTGAAATAACGGTCGAGGATACAGGCCCCGGGTTCAGCCGGAATGATAATAACGAGCCGCATTTCGCTTTAGGGAATATCCGCGAAAGGCTCGAGATGATGTGCAAGGGAACGCTGACGATCTCCGAACGCGACGGCGGCGGTACCGTAGTTAAAATATTTATACCTTGATTCAGCTTCCGTTACGCTGATTTTAAAATTTTTCCCCTTGGTTTTATTACGAGAATAAGACCAAGGGGATTTTTCATTAAATCATATTTTTACTTTTCTGTTCTTGCGTTTAACTATAACGAGAAAAACGATTCCGATTATCACGGACAATATTGCCCGGTAATGTGATAAGTGAAGCGGTCCGCGCTGAAAATACTCATATTTGCCGACTTTTCCGCTCCTGCCGATTCCGGAAACGCGAAAAACTTGACCGTAGTCAGTCCGTAGACAATACTCAATACCGCTGTCTATACATATCCGGGAAAGTCTGAGGAAAAAACAATTCATAATTGTTATATAGCGGGACAACCAAGAACAACTGTATTTTACCTCATTATAAAAAAACTGTTAAGCGTTTGTTTTAAAAGAATCAGTCCCAGTTAATGTCATCCATATCTATCAATTCGGGGTCCGCTTCAGCTTCTTCCAATTCTTTGCGTTCCTTGGGAGTTACCTTTGTGAAATCAGGATCCCACGCAAGAACAAGTTTCTTTATCAGCTCATACGCAAGGCTCTGATCCTGCTCCGGCAGCATATCAATCATTTCAGCTATTTGCATTACCTTTTCAGACATAGTATCAACTCCTTACTTGTAAATATCGCCGCGTGCGCCTATATCCAATATAAGCAATATTTCGACGGTTCCGTCAGTATCATAACGGTATATAATTCGATATTGACCTACTCTTAATCTCATCCGCCCGTCATCAAAACCTCGCATTATTTTTATATCGCCTTACGGCGGCTTTAGTGTCAACCCAATAATAGCGGTCTTTATACGTTGCTTTGTAGGTTTATCCATTTGCTCAATAGCTTTTGAAGCTTTCTTTTTGAATTATATAACCATAGCTTTATCCTTTGCTTTTATTCTATCACTGATTCTTTATCGCGCTCAATAGTTTCATCAATCGCTCGCTTTATAAATCCGTTGACAGATTCAGCGTTGCTGTCAGCGTGACATTTTATCTTTTCTTTCTCGCCTTTAGGAACTCTGATTTTAATTTCATCATAATTGTTCTTCATATACTTTGCAACAGCTTTTTGCTGTGCTTTGCTTGCCGGCATTATACTCCACCTCCGATAATCGATCCCTTTACTGTCTATATTATAACACAAATATATATCGGGTGCAATATACAATCTACACAATATATCGGGTACAAGTTTATGCAACATTACATATCGCTATATCGGGGACGATATGCTATAATATAGATAGTGAAAGGGAGAGACACCCGCTAATTAAACATCCGTTATCCTGTGATTACGATACACCCGACAGAGTATAAAACAGGGCAAGACAGGCATCTCAAACAAGCCGAAGGGCGGCGGCAAACCCGCCCAAATACTAAAAAGGAGTTATCACTATGAGCACAAACGAATTAACCGCAAAGGTACGAAAGCTGAAAAGGCTTCAGCTCAAAGCCGAGGAACTGAACGACGAAATAAAAGCTATTCAGGACGAGCTAAAGGCTATTATGACCGCTCAGAACCTTGAGGAAATGAAAGCCGGAACATTCAAGATCAGGTTTATCCCTGTTACAAGCAACCGCTTTGATACCGCTGCTTTCAAGAAAACACATCTTGACTTGTACAATCAGTACATCAAACAAACCACAAGCCGCCGATTCTCGGTAGCATAATAAAAACCCTTGCTAAAGCCGGCACTTTAACAAGGGCAACCCCAAACAGATTGGAATCAGAGCGGGTATGTTCATAACGGACTTTTTTGTTGAGATATATAGATTATTTGTTTTTCTCCCAACTAAGCAACATCTGTATCAATTTCTTATAAAAAACATCTTGTCAATCATCGACTTCTGCATTTTATATAAGTAGTTACTGAGGTCGGCGATTTTATTTTTTCCCGGTTCCATAGTTACCTCGCTTTTTTCAGACATGAAGCGCGCATCTTGCAGTTATCGTAATAATACCGGTCTTTGGTGACTTTTTCGCAACCGGCGCATTTCACTTCGGATTTGATGCTGTCGCGCGCTCTGTTAAGCTCATTAGTGTTGCCCGCGGGTTTACGCTCGACACTCCGGCGCTCTCTATTTGACATTTATCTGACAGCTCCTCATAGTCTCGAGCGCGGCTTCATGCTTGTCGGGTGTTACGCCCGCGCAGCACGCGGCGTCAACGGTGAGCGGCGCTTCCGGGAAGCTTGCCTTTAAAATAAGCGCGTTGCTGACGACGCAGATATCGGTGCACAGACCAATCAGTTCAATGTCAAAATCATCTTCCCCTGCTGCTTTTTTGATAAGCGCGGGCAAATCGACAGAACCGAAGGTCAGCTTTTCTACCGCGGTATAGCCCTTCTTTTCTAAAGCCGCGGCAACAGCCTCGTTAAACCGCCATCCGTCCGTATCCTTGATGCAGTGCGGTACGGGCAGGTTTTTGCCCTCGGCGGTCTGCATATAGTTTTCAAAGTGTGTGTCGAGAGTCGCGAAGATTTCGCCGTCAAATCCCTCGATTTTTTTAACGACAGCGGGTACGATGGCAACAGCCTCTTTTGTTCCGAGCGCGCCGTCAACAAAATCCTTCTGCATATCTACTACTATCAAAAAATGTTTCATAATATTCTCCTTTCAGTTATTTGCGGCTTTGGGTCAAAAGCGATATCTACTTTCTTCTTTTGAACAGCTTTGCCGGGCGGTGACCGGCTCCCTCTGTATAATCGTCGGTCTCTTCTACAAGATTGGCGACCTTGCGGCGAAAGTTAGCCGGCAGAACCGAGATGTTCATAACGGTTTCCTGCACATTCTGAAGCTCTGTAAGAGTGAATCTTTCCGGCAGAAAATCAAAGATAACGTCAAAGTCCTTCGCGCTGTTTCGCAGCGCCGACAACGCCTGAGCTATGATTCGCGCGTGATCAAAGGCAAGCTCGCCGCTGTCTGTTATCCGATAAGAGGTCGTGCCGAATCGACTTTGTTTCTCTTCAAGCACAGCGCGGATTTTTATATCCCCTCTGCAAAGCTCGAGGATGTATTTATCTCCGTCTGAGTCGAAGCTGACGTCGAACCATTGCGCGTCGGCTGCGTCATCGCCTGATTGCTGGTTCTCTTTGTCAGTGCCGATCACAGATACGAAAGCGTTGGAAATAATCCATCCGCGGGGATCTCGGCCGGGCTCGCTGAACAATCCTATGGACATCAGCGACGCGGGTTCTACAGACGTCTCCTCCCTGACCTCACGCAAGGCGCATTCTTCTATGGATTCGCCCTGAGACAAAAAACCTCCCGGCAAAGCCCAGTGACCCAGATACGGATGCCCTCCGCGCTTGATTAAAAGAAGTGAAAGATATCCCTTCGGATCCTTGCGGAAATTTTCGGTTTTTTGCGATCGTATTTTGAACACGACGATATCGGCGGTTACCGACGGACGGGGATAATCCTCCAACCGATAATTGTCTAAAAAATCCTTTTCATTCTGCAAATTCAATCGCCCTCCTCTGTTGTTTCTATAATGATAATATCATATTAATAATAACTTGTCAATGCTTTTTTATAAACTTTTTTATATTTTTTTAAAGACGCGTTTTTTGTAGGAACAGCTCCGTAAAAAGCAGACAATAGAAAAACAGCGCCTCCTATGGAAGAATAAAGATACCATAGGAGGCGCTGTTTTCGTTGTCTTCTTATTTCATCAAATCCTTGCCCGCGTTCCAGGCTTTGCCGACCTGATCGCCTGTTACATAGTAACCGCCCGTGTACTGGTCGAAGCTGATGGCGTTCAGCTTTTTTGTGTCGACCTTGCCGTTCTCGTCAAGAACGCTTTCCTCCGCCTGAGTGTTTACGACCTTGCCGATTATGGCGTAGATATTATCGGTTCTTACAACCTCCAACAGCTCACATTCCATAACAAGCGGGAATTCCTCAACAACGGGAGCGTTGACAAGCTCGCTCTTTGTCGCGTGATAGCCTGTTCTCTCGAACTTATCGGGCATTTTGTTGCCTGTAGCGATCCCGAAGTAATCGGCAACATCCATATGAGCCTTGTCAGCCAAGCTTACGGTAAACGCTTTTGTCGTAAGGATATTCTGCGTTGTCTTATGTCCTTCGCTGATGAAAAGACACAGCTTATCCATTCCGCAGTTCGTTCCCCAGGCGGCGTTCATAACGTCAACTACGCCGTTTTCGTCGTACGCCGCTATCATAAGCACAGGCATAGGATAGACGGCTGAGCTCTTTATACTTTTCTTCATTTTCAAAACCTCACAATCGTTGACAATACTGTCTTTGGATAATATAATTATATCAGATCAAGCCGCGAAAGAAAAGGCTTTATAAAATTTTAATGCTGAATTCTCAGTCACGCGGGTTTTATTTATTGACCATGTATCCTAAGGGAGTTATGTTTATGAAGGATTATAAGAACAATATATTGTTTCTGCTTTACTCGGTGATCCTCGGCGTGATCGTCGGTGTGATAATATGGTGCTTTCTGCGGCTTATGAATCTCGGGATCGCATTTTTGTGGGAATATGTGCCGTCGCAGCTCGATTTTCCTCTTTATACCCTGTGCGTTTGTACCGCGGGCGGCCTGCTCGTCGGGCTGTGGAAACGCAAATTCGGCGACTATCCCGAGGAGCTCGGCGTTGTTTTGGGCAAGGTAAAGAAAACGGGACGGTATCAGTATAACAATGTTTTCCCGACTATCGGCTCGGCGCTGTTGCCGCTTGTGATAGGCGCGAGCGTCGGTCCCGAGGCGGGACTCACAGGCGTTATCGCGGGGCTGTGCTCATGGGTAGGAGACAAGCTCAAACGCTTCCGCAGGGATATTGAGGAGCTAACAGCCATCGGACTGAGCGCGACGCTGGGGACGATTTTTCATTCGCCTATGTTCGGCTTTATGGAGCCGATCGAATCCGACAACGAAACAGTCCTGCCGAAAACCTCAAAGATCGTTTTGTACTTTGCTTCTATCCTAAGCTCCTTCGGTATTTTCATTCTGCTCAACAGGCTTTTCGGGATCTCCTCGGGGATCGAGGGACTCGAGGCGCAAAAACAGGATTGGAGCATTTTGCCTTACGCCGCAGTGCTCACTCTAATCGGGATCGCCGCGGGATATCTGTTTTTTATTTTCAAAAAAATAACCTCGGTTCTCAAAGAGAGGTTTAAAAGGTATACCGTCGCCCGAGCTGTCGCGGGAGGGCTGCTGCTCGGACTCGCGGGAACGTTTTTGCCGCTTACGATGTTTTCGGGCGAGCACCAGATAATCGAGGTCACCGAAAATATGAAAGCGATCGGAGCGGTTACGCTGATTCTTGTCGCCGTCGTCAAGCTTCTGCTGACAAACATCTGCATAGATTCAGGCTTAAAGGGAGGACACTTCTTCCCCGTGATTTTCTGCGGAATATGTATCGGCTGCTCAATGAGCATATTATTCGGGATCGACGCCGTATTCTCCTCGGCTGTCGTCACAACGGCGCTCGTGGGTCACACGCTGAAAAAGCCTGTCGCGACGGTTTTGCTGCTGATGATCGTGTTCCCCGCGAGATTTATCCCGATAATGCTGTTCTCCGCGGTCGCCGCGAAATTCGTACCCACCGCCAAGAAGCTTCTGAGTGAACCGCATGAGTAAAGTTACGAAACAAATCAAGCCGAAGCTCACACCCGTCAAGGTGATCCGCAGGCTCGTCCTGATTGCTGCCTCGATCTGCTTTGTGTGCGCTCTCGTGTATGTGATAAACCGCTTTGTTAATATCTGTCAATTGAATCAAACAATTACGGGTTTTTGTATTAATCATACACCCGACAAGGCTACGGTTTATCACATCATTTATTATTAAATTCAAAAGGCTGTCACAGAAAACTCTGCGACAGCCTTTTGGTAAATGACTGAGCTTATTCTTATTTAACCTTTACCTTGCACTTTAAGGAAATGCCGTTTACCTTGACCGTAACGGTCGCTTTTCCCTTTTTCTTGGCTTTTATTACTCCGCTCTTGGTGACCGAGGCGATCTTTTTGCTGCTCGTCTTGAACGTCGCTTTGCCGACCTGACCTGTGACCTTTAGCTTGAAGCTCTTGCCCTTTGCAAGCGTTACGGATTTTTTGTTAAGCTTCGGTTTTTTAACGGTGAGCTTAAAGCTCGTCTCTGTTTCGGAATTTGAGACCGTGATCGTCGTCGTACCTGCTTTGAGAGCCGTGATTTCTCCCTGCCCGTTGATTTTGGCGACCTTTTTGTCGCTGCTGTTGAAGGTCGCTTCATAGTCATATGAATTTTCAAACGACAAATCAAGAAGCGAAGTCTGTTTTACATAAAGATTCTTCGGAGCCGAGGAGAGCTTGATTTCAGGCGTCGGGAGCGGATCGGGGTTGTCCTTGCCGCCGAGAAGCCTTATCTTGACATAGCGCTGGAAGGCTCCGTCCTCCTCGTGTTCGCCCCAATCGCTTCCGTCGTAGAAGCGCACGCCCGCGTCGATGACCTCGAAGCGTGAATTAGCGGCGAAGAGCTGCTCGTACTCAAAGTCGGAGTGAGTCGCCGCGATAAGTCCCGAGGGAAGATTGTTCAGCGCGTCCTTGTCGGCGTAAATAATCATCATTACTCCCTCGCCGCCGCTGTAGAAGTTCTGCGCGATCGCGGGGGAAAGCGTTGTGCTTATATATTGCGCGTGCTCAAAGGTTTTTCCAACCGCCGCTCTGAGGTTTTTCAGTGTGTTCTGCTCGCCCGCGATAAGCTTTGAGGCGTAGGGCTTCGCTCCGCTGTAGAGGAGCATATTGTCGGGGTTGTTGTAACGGCTGAGCTCGAAATTGCAGGCGTGGTTTATCATACCTATCATATCCTCATAGCCTTCGCCGAAGGCCGCTGTGCCCGCGCCGTGATTGTCGCTTCCGGGAGCCGCGACGCCGTTCATCGCCCTGTAGTACGTATTTCCCTGATAGGCTGAAATCGCCGCCTCGTCATGGTCGTCCCAATAGTTGTCAAGAATCTGACTGTTGCCTGAAATGTAATGCTCTCTCCAAAGCGTATAGGTTTTGGGAGTGACGCTGTAATACTTGCTGTCGTCAAAGCCCTTGTATTCTATTCCGCTGTCGGACGTAACGTTGACCTTGCATTTAAAGTAGGTCGTGCCTGCCGCCGCGGTGATATATGTCGTACCCTTGCTCAGACCCTTGATCGTTCCGTCGTCCGAAACGGAGGCTATTTTATCGTCGTTTGACGAATACACAAGCTCGTCGGGGTCGGCTCCGCTGATCGTAAAGACAGCGGTTTCGTTTCCCTTGAGGTCTGTTTCGGACATATTCTGCGAGGGAGACTGTGTAAACACGCCGATGTTGTGAGCCTCGGCATATTCCTTAACACCCTTTGAGGCGTTTCCGACAAGACGCATACCGTCCTTGAAGTTGGAGAACTCATATCCGTAATCGTAATGGATCTCGTATTCCAGAGCTTCTTTTCCGATGGTTTTCAGACTGTCGGGGATTTTGAGCTCCCTTGTTTCGGTGTTTGCGACAAACGCGCGGTCGGCGATCGCCTCAACTCCGTCGGGGAGCTTAAAGGACTTGTCCTTAATGTTCGGGAAGTAGAGGAGAGTTTTTCCGTCTCCCGAATAAAGAACGCCGTCCTCGGCCTTGTATGCTTTGTCGGCTGTCATCTCAAAGGTTGAGCTGATGAATGACATAGGATTGAATTTTTTGAGAGAATCGGGGATTTTGACCGTTACCTTTTCATCGCAGAATCGGTAAAAAGCCATCGCTCCGATCGTTTCGACCGAGCTTCCGAGCTTAAGGCTGTGCGCGGAGCTGATATTCGCGAAAGCGTAGTCGCCGATTGTCTTTACGCCGTCGGATATTGTAACGTCGGAAACGGAGCCCGCCGAATAAAAAGCGCAGTCGCCGATTTCGGTGAGCGTGTCGGGCATATCAACCTTTGTCACTCCGGTTGAGAAAGAGAACGCGTAGGGAGCTATCTCTTTTGTGCCCGACGGGATTTTATATGTATAGGTCGACTCCTCGTAATCGCCGGTCAAAACTCCCTTTTTGGTCGGGAAATAAACAAGAGTTTTGCCGTCAGCCGAGTAGACTACGCCCTTTTTAACTGTATAGCTTTTGTTGGAGTCGCTCAGCTTGTAGGCGTCGGTACCCATACCCGCAAAGGCTCCGTTTTCGAGCTTTACGTTATCGGGAATGACAAAGCTCTTAACATTTGTTTCCGAAAATGCAAGCGGCTCAACCTTTTTCAGGTTCTCGGAGAGATTGACCTCATCGATAGTGTCGTAGCCGTTGGCAAAGGCTTTTTTTCCGATTTCGGAGCCGTTGAAGTTTACTTCGCTGAATCTGCAATTCTCGAACGCGTAGTCGCCGATAACGTCAAGCGTATCGGGGAACTCGTCGATCTCAAGCTCGTGGCAGTCCCTGAAAGCGTAGTCGCCGATTTTTTTCAGATTCTTTGACAGCGTAATGCTTCTAAGCGAAGTACAGCCATAGAAAAGCCTTTCGGGAAGCTCGGTGATTTTTTTATTTATCACAGCCAGCTTGATTCCGCTGAACGCGAAAGCGTACTTGCCGATGGTTTCGAGATTCTTGGGGAATTTAAAGGCGCTGAGCCTCGAGGTAAAGAAAAAGGCTCCGTCGCCGATTTCGGCTGTGTCCTTATGCAGAGCGACGTCGTCCAGAGACGAGCACATCGAGAAGCACCCGACGCCGATTTTGCCGACCTTGCGCTCAAACGTGACCTTTTGAAGGTGAGAGCAGGACTCAAACGCGTAGTCGCCGACGTACTCGAGCTCATGACCCGCGTAAACGTTCGTAATGTTTCGGTTGCCTCGGAACGC
The DNA here is from genome assembly GCA_017384945.1 of Ruminococcus sp. Classification (GTDB taxonomy): domain Bacteria; phylum Bacillota; class Clostridia; order Oscillospirales; family Acutalibacteraceae; genus Ruminococcoides. The sequence goes on from JAFNSO010000009.1 coordinate 12,059, forward strand.
GCCGTCGGCGATCGCCGTTACATTGCAGCCATTGTCAAGAGTATCGGGGATATAGAGCGTAGCTTCGTCGGTGTTGGCGCCCGTAAGAACCGCCTTGTCGTCGCCGACCAGCTCAAAACGAAGTCCCTCCATCTCATAAACAGTTCCGACAGCATAAGCGGGAATTACACAAACCGCGCTCATACTCAGAACGAGCAGAACCGTAAGCAAAACGCTTATCGGTCTTTTGATAGATTTTGACATATAATTACCTCCTGATAAGATTCTGTAAATATACCTAGCATTTTATCACAGAATAATATTCAGATAAACAGACATAAAGAATTTTCACTGCCAAATTTAAGACTCTGTATTTGTGCATATTGTACAATAGATATGTTTAATACACTGTAAATACACTGTATAGAAGATATCTTTTATTGGGGGCAGGTGGGGCAGGTAAAAACATAGGTTCCTTAAAAGAAAGCGATTTTGAAAAGGGCTGCATTTAGCTGCCCCACCTGCCCCCAAGGGAAGAAATAGGTTGTGGCAGATGTGGCAGGTAAAAACATAGGTTCCTTAAAAGAAAGCGATTTTGAAAAGGGCTGCATTTAGCTGCCACACCTGCAACAAAAGGGAACTGTGTATTAACAGGTTATGAAGAATTTACGAATCGAAGAACCGCTGACCGTCGTCGGTTATCAGACGCTCGGTCTTGGGGTAGTTGAAGATTTCGTCGTTGTCGGCGTTGGCTTCGAGGTAACGGGCAAACTCAGAGGCGTACCACTTTGCCATTTCGAGGTCGTGCATAAGGCAGTGTCCGCAGTTTTCGGGATTTGTGCCCGGAACCTCACGCGCCTCAAGAACGGCTCTGAACGCGCCGAGGAGCAGAGTATGAAGCTCTCTCGGGGCTCTTTCACCCTTTAGTATAAGGTAGAAGCCCGTCAGACAGCCCATGGGACCCCAGTAGATCACCTCGTCCTTCCAGTCTGGGTCGTTGCGAAGGTAAGTGGCTATAAGGTGCTCGAGCGAGTGCATAGCCGCAACGTCGATCACGGGCTCCCTGTTCGGCTTTTTCAGCCTTATGTCATAGGTCGTGACGGGTTTGCCGCCTACATAATCGACCCTGCTCGTAAAGATACCCGGGACAATGAGGTTATGGTCAACCGAAAAGCTCTGTATCAGTTTCATTTTATATCTCCTTTAATTTATTCCGCGCATTGTCAGTGAAATGCGGTTTTTCTTTACGTCGACCGAGAGGATTTTTACCTTGACTACGTCGCCGACCTTTAGCACCTCGGAGGGGTGCTTTATGAATTTGTCGCAGATCTGCGAGATGTGCACAAGTCCGTCCTGATGAACGCCGATGTCAACGAACGCGCCGAAGTCGATCACGTTGCGGATCGTGCCTGTGAGCTCCATTCCGTCTCTGAGGTCGTTGATGTCGAGCACGTCGGTGCGGAGCATTGGCTTGGGCATTTCGTCACGCGGGTCGCGCCCGGGCTTTGAGAGCTCCTTTACGATGTCGTCGAGCGTCGGAAGTCCGACGCAAAGCCGCTCGGCAAGGGTTTTTGTACCGAGGCTTTTTACTCTTTGGGCGATGTCGGAGAACTTTGCGGACTTTATCTCGCTGTCGGAATAGCCGACCGACTTCAAAAGCTCCTTCGCGGTGGCGTAGCTCTCGGGATGGACGGCGGTATTATCAAGCGGATTGCGGCTTTCGGGAACGCGCAGAAAGCCCGCGCACTGCTCGAACGCCTTGGGTCCGAGCTTGGGGACCTTCTTTAGCTGAGCGCGGGAGGTGAACGCGCCGTTTTCCTCGCGGTAGGCAACGATATTCTTGCAGACAGTGCTGTTGAGCCCCGACACCCTGAGCAGAAGAGCGGGCGACGCGGTGTTCAGATCGGCTCCGACGGAGTTTACGCAGTCCTCGACGACGCCGTCGAGCGTTTCGCCGAGCCGTTTCTGGGGCATATCGTGCTGATACTGACCGACGCCGATCGCCTTGGGCTCGATTTTGACGAGCTCCGCAAGCGGATCCTGGAGCCTTCTCGCGATAGACACCGCGCTCCTGAGCGTCAGATCAAGCTCGGGGAGCTCCGTCGCGGCGAGCTTTGACGCGGAGTAAACCGACGCGCCCGCCTCGCTTACTACCATATAATAGACAGTTCGGTCGGCTTCCTTGATAGCTTCGGCGGCGAACATCTCGGTCTCCTTGCTCGCGGTGCCGTTGCCGATTGAGATTATGTCAACGTTGTGCTTTTTTATCAGCTCGAGGAGCTTTCGCTTTGACTGAGCGATTTTCGCCTCGGAATGGGTCGGATAAATCACCGCCGTGTCGAGCACCTTTCCCGTGTCGTCTACGACCGCGACCTTACAGCCCGTACGGTAGCCCGGATCGAGTCCGAGGACGGTCTTGCCCTTGACGGGCGGCTGCATAAGGAGCTGCTTTAAGTTGACCGCGAACACCTTCATTGCGTTTTCCGCCGCGGTCTCGGTCAGCTCGCTTCTAAGCTCGCGCTCGATCGACGGGAAAATCAGCCTTGTGTACGCGTCCTCGCCCGCCGCTCTGAGGAGCTCGGAGCACTTCGGGTTCGTGCCCTTGTCGAGCGCGCGGTTGATTATCTGCAAGGGACGCTCGCTGTCGAGGGACACGGAGACCTTCAAAAAGCCCTCCTTCTCACCTCGGTTGACGGCGAGCACGCGGTGACCCGCGAGCTTTTTAACAGGCTCCGAGTAGTCGTAATAGTTCGAGTAGACGCTGTCCTTCTCCTCGTCGGCGGCTACAGCCCTGAGCGAAGCGCCGTTTCGGAAAACAGGGCGCAGGTGCTTGCGTATGGCGGCGCTGTCGGAGAGCATTTCGGCGATGATGTCCATAGCTCCGCTGAGCGCGTCGCTCGCAGAGGGCACCTCGTTTTCCACGCTTACGAAGCCCTCGGCATATTCCACAGGGTCAAAGCCCTTTTCCTGCTTGATGATTTCGAGCGCCAGCGGCTCGAGTCCGCGCTGCTTCGCGACCGAGGCTCGGGTCTTGCGCTTGGGCTTGAAGGGACGGTAGATGTCCTCGAGCTCGCTGAGCGTCTGAGCCTTGTCGAGAGCGGCTGAGATTTCGTCGGTGAGCTTTTCCTGACCGCTTATGAGCTCGCGGATCTCCTCGCGCCTTTTGTCGAGACCGCGCAGGTAGCTGAGCTTTTCGCTGAACTCACGGATCCGCTGGTCGTCCATCGAGCCGTGCATTTCCTTTCGGTAGCGCGCGATGAACGGTATCGTGTTGCCGTCGTCGAGCAGGTCGATGATGTTCTGCGCGTACTCCTCCTTTATTTCAAACAGCTGTGATAAAACAAGTGAATATTCCATAATAACTCCTTTCAATACTATTAGATAATACAACAAATCACTCGGTTTGTAAACTAATCATTGTAATTTCCTTCAAATGTGATATACTGTAAGTAAATAATATCCGAAGGGAGCTGTTAATTATGAAAATCGCAATGTCTAACGACCACGCGGGCACATCAATGAAGTACGAAATCAAGGCTTATCTCGAGTCGCAGGGTCATGAGGTAGTGGACTTCGGCGCTTACGACGAGGAGTCCTGCGATTTGTCCGACTTTGTACTTCCCGCGGCGCTTGCCGTCGCAAAGGGAGAATGCGACAGGGGAATTTTTGTCGACGGGGTCGGCTACGGCTCCGCGATGATTTCAAACAAGGTGAGCGGGATCTACGCCTGCGTCTGTCAGGACCCGTTCTGCGCTCAGCTCGCCCGTCAGCACAACGACGCCAACGTCCTGTGCCTCGGGGCGAAAATCATCGGCTCGATGATCGCTATGGAAATCGTAAAGACCTATATGACGACCGACCCTCTGACCGCCGAGAAGTACGTCCGAAGAGTCAAGAAGGTTCAGAAAATCAACGACGAGCACTGCGTCCCCGTCAAATAACGCTATGAAAAGGTTACTTGCGTTAATTCTCTGCGCCGTTATGCTTCTTACTGCGGGCTGCTCGGGCGGCGAAAAGCCGACCTCTCCGACCGAGGCGACAGAGTTTAAGGAAATAACCGTCGGCAACAAGCTCAGAAAGGAGCTCGACAGCTTCGTCGAAAAAAGAGGTATCGAGGGCGTACTCAGCCTCAGACAGAACGGAAAAACAGTCTACGAGCGGTACTCGGGAGAGGACGAGAACGGCAAAAGGCTCGGCTCGGACACCAATATGTTCATAGCCTCGGTGTCAAAGCAGTTCTGCGCGGCGGCGGTTATGCTTCTGAGTGAAAGAGGAAAGCTCAGCTTAAGCGACACGCTCGGAAAGTACTTCCCCGAATACAAGCACGAAATCACGCTAAAGCACCTGCTTAGTATGCGCTCGGGGCTCAGGCAGCTTGAGACGGACGACGGCGGCTTAGCGGTTGAGCTCGGAGATGACGCCGAAAAGAACATCGAGACCGTCAAGAATTACATTCTCGCTCAAGAGCCCGCGGCAAAGCCCGACACAAAGTACGACTACAACAACTTAAACTACCTTCTGCTCGCGCTTATAGTTGAGAAGGCGTCGGGACAGGGGTACATCGACTTTCTGCGCGAAAACATCTTCGACCCTCTTGGAATGAACCAGACAGGCTCAATCGAGGAGGTCAGAGCGGGCGCAAAGTGGGTCAAGGGAATAAAAAGCGACTCCGAGATACTCAGGATGAACCCCGCGGGAATCCCGCTCGGCTGCGGAGACCTCGTTAGCACAGCCGACGATATGGACAAGTGGATGACGGGGCTGAGGAGCCTTAAAATCGTAAACGAAAAGAGTCTTAAGGAGATGACCGCCGACCATTCGCCCGAAAAGGACATAAGCTACGGCTACGGACTTCAAGCCCTCTACGGCTCGGGCTACGGTCACCCGGGAAGAATCAGCTACTACACGTCGCTCGACTTCATCGACCCTGAAAACGGGCTCCGGCTTTTCGTCTGCTCAGGCGACGCGGTCGACGGTATCGAGAGCTTTCCGCAGGAATTTTTCGGTAAATTCTTTGGTGAGTAAAATTTAATGAACGGCGTAAAAGTTTCACCCCCGCCGTTGTGCAAAAATACCAAAAGCGTATTGACAACAATACGCTTTTTTTGTTATTATAAAAATGAAAAATTATGTCAGAAGTGAGAGGATTGACATGAAAAAATATCAATTTGACCCCGCTGTACAACGCGAGCTCGAAAGCCTGCGCGCTCCGCTGGCGGTTTATCAGTTTATCGACAAAAGAGTCGTGACGATAATACTGTCGGACGGGTTCTGCGAGATGTTCGGCTACACGGACAGGGACCTTGCGTACTACGAAATGGACAATAATATGTACAAGGACACTCACCCCGACGACGTCTCACGAATCGCGAACGAAGCGTTCCGATTTGCCACTCAGGGAGGAGAATACGAGGTGGTTTACCGCACTCTCACACAAAACCACACCGACTACAAAATCATCCACTCCCGGGGAGAGCACGTCTACACCGAGGACGGGGTCAGGCTCGCTTACGTCTGGTACACTGACGAGGGCTCCTACACCGCGGACAACCCTCCCGAGCAGGGCAGGCTCACCGACATTTTCAGAAACGTTCTGCGCGAGGAAAGCCTGATCAACGCCACTTATTTTGACTACCTCACGGGACTGCCGAGTATGTCGTACTTCTTTGAGCTTGCGGATGAATGGCGCAAAAACTCACGAAAGGAAAACGAAACCGCCGCGATCCTTTATATGGATTTGTGCGGGATGAAGTTTTTTAACCGAAAACACGGCTTCGCGCAGGGCGACGAGCTTCTGAGAAGCTTCGCCGCGATACTGAAAAGCCTGTTCTCAAGCGAAAATTGCAGCCGCTTCGGTTCAGACCATTTCTGCGTTTTCACGACAACCGACGGGCTCGAGGACAAGCTGCGGGAGCTTTTTGCGAGGCTTGAGTCGCTCGGCGAGCGCAACTTCCTTCCCGTACGAGTCGGAATATCGCTCGACGAGAGCGGCAAGCACGAAATCAGCCGCGAGTGCGACCGCGCGAAGTTCGCTAGCGACTCTATGGGCAGCCTGTTTGAGTCCCGTTTCTGCTACTTTGACGACAAAATGCTCAAAAAGACGGAAAAGACGCAGCACATAATCAACAACCTTGACCGAGCGATGGCCGAGGGCTGGATTCAGGTTTATCATCAGCCGATAATCCGCGCCGCCAACGGAAAAATCTGCGGCGAGGAAGCTCTCGCGAGGTGGTTCGACCCCGAAAAGGGCACGATCAGCCCCGCCGAGTTCATCCCCATCCTCGAGGAGGCTCGCCTTGTCTACAAGCTCGACCTGTTTGTGCTTGATGAATCGCTCAAAAAGATAAAAAAGCTCTCAAAGATGGGCTATACTGTCGTATCGGAGTCGATCAACCTCTCAAGAGTCGACTTTGACTGCTGCGACATCGTTGAGGAAATCCGCCGCAGAGTCGACGACGCGGGAATAGACCGCTCTCTTGTTAATATAGAATTGACCGAAACCTCGGTCGGAAACGACTTTGACTTTATGAAGGCTCAGATCGAGCGCTTCAGAAGCCTCGGCTTTAAGGTCTGGATGGACGACTTCGGCTCGGGCTACTCGTCGCTCGACGTTTTGCAGAGCCTCAAATTCGACCTTATCAAGTTCGATATGAAGTTTATGAAGGAGTTCCAGACAAACGAGAAGAGCAAAATCATCCTCACCGAGCTTATTAAAATGGCAATCGCGCTCGACATCGACACCGTCTGCGAGGGCGTCGAAACAACCGAGCAGGTGAGCTTTTTGAGAATGGTGGGCTGCACAAAGCTCCAGGGCTTCTACTACTCGACCCCGCTGCCCTGCGAGGAGATTATCAGACGGCAAACCCACGGAGCTCATATCGGCTTTGAGAACCCCGAGGAGGCGGAGTATTACGCCGCAATCGGAAAAATCAACCTCTACGACCTCGCGATCCTATCGAACGACGACGAGGAAACCTTTGAAAACTACTTCAACACCCTGCCGATGGCGATAATCGAAAGCGACGGAAACGGCTTGAAGCTGGTGCGCTGCAACAACTCGTACCGCAAGTTTATGGAAAACTCCGCGGGACTTCTGAGCCTCGGAGAGTTCTCCCAAAACGACGAGTACAGGGTCGAAAACGGCTTTATCAAGGCGCTGCGCGAGTGCGGAAAAACCACGAAGAAGCTGCTTATCGACGATGAGCTCGACGACGGCTCGGTTATCCACGCGTTCATCAAGAGCATAGCGACCAACCCCTCGACGGGCACAAGGGCGCTTGCGGTGGCGGTGCTCGCGGTTATGGACGGCAAGAGCTCGCCTATAAGCTTCACCCACGTAGCGAAGGCGCTGTCCTCGGACTACATAAGCCTCTACTACGTTAACCTTAAAACAGACAGATTCGTTGAATATAAATCAGACCCGCTCGTCGGGGAGCTCGCGGTCGAACGCCGCGGAAGAGACTACTTTGAGCAAAGCCGCGAGGACGCGAAAAAGCTCCTTTGCGGAGACGACCTCGGGATTTTCCTTGAGACCTTCACAAAGCCAAAGGTCACGCGCGCTATCGAGCTTCACGGAGCGTTTACGCTGAGCTACAAAATGCTGCTCGACGGCACCCCCACCTACGTTAATATGAAGGCCGTCCGCACAAAGTCCGACATCGACCACCTGATTATCGGAATAAGCAACATCGACGCCCAGATCCGCCAGAAGCAGGCGCTCGAGCGTATGATTCAGGAGCGGACGACCTACTCGAGAATCAGCACGCTGTGGAGTGAGTTCGTTTGCATTTACACCGTCGACCCCGAAACGGACGACTATTTTGAGTACAGCACAACCGACACCTACGAGGAGCTGACTATGCCCAAGCAGGGCAAGCTCTTCTTTGACGAAGCGTACAGACAGAGCGAAAGACTTCTTTTCAAGGACGACATCGAGTTCTTCAAGACAAAATTCAGCAAGAGCGCCGTTCTTGAAGAAATCGAAAAAAGCGGGCTCTACACCCTCGAATATCGGCTCATAATCAACGGCGAGCCCACCGAGGTCAAGCTCAGAGCCGCGATTGCCGAGGAAAAGGACGGTCCTCAGCTAATTATAGGAGTAACCAGAAAAAACCGACGTTAACCGAAAGCTTTGGTGAAACAATATGTCATATTCAATAATCGGCCTTTTGGCAATTTTCATCCACCTTGTTATCAACCGCGATGTACTTTGGAAAACAGTCGGAAGTGAAGAAATCCCCGCCTTTTCCGAGTACCGCTCGTTCATACTCGGAATAATCGTTTTCTGCGTGACAGACGTACTGTGGGGCTTTATGGACGAACATAATATCAAATTCGGACTGTACGCCGTGACGGTGTTCTTCTTCGTGGCGATGATGGCGGGATTTCTGCTTTGGACAAGATACGTCGCCGCCTATATGGACTCGAACACCGCGTTTCGGAAATTCCTTTCGATTTCGGGCTTGGTTCTGTTCTGCGCGGAGATAGTCATTCTCATTATCAACTTCTTCGTACCCATCCAGTTCCGGTATGACGGAAACGGCGTCTATCACGCGGGCTGTATGCGCTACGCGACGCTCGGATTGCAGGTCATTATGTTTGTTCTGACCTCGGTTTACACCTTCATAACTCAGGCGAAAACCCCCGAGGCTACAAAGCGTCTGCGCAGAACCGTCGGCTTCTTCGGACTGGCGATGGCGGCGCTGATCGTTTTGCAGATGTACTATCCGCTGCTGCCGCTGTACTCTATCGGCTACCTTATCGGAAGCTGTCTAGCGCACACCTTTGTGGTCGAGGACGAAAAGGACGAGTACCGAAAGACGATCGAGGAAATGCTCAGACGCGAAAAGCTGCAAAATCACGAGCTTGTGTCCTCGAAAAACAAAATCTACACCGACCCCCTCACGGGACTCGGAAGCCAGCAGGCATATATTGACGACAAAAACAACATCGACCAGTTCATTAAAAGCGGAGAAAGGCAGGAGTTCGCCGTTGCGGTGTTTGACCTGAATAACCTCAAGCTGGTCAACGACACTATGGGTCACGACACGGGCGACAAGTACATAGCCGGCGCGGGAGCGCTTATCAGCGAGTTTTTCCCGCACAGCCCCGTCTACCGGATCGGCGGCGACGAGTTCGCGGTTATCCTTATCGGCAAGGACTTCGAGCGCCGCGCGCAGATTTTCGAGAACTTCAACAAGCGCGCAAACGAAAACAAGGCGGCAAAATCGTTTGTTGTCGCGGCGGGAATGTCGGAGTATATCTTCGGCAAGGATTTCGACTTTCTCTCGGTTTTTGAGCGCGCCGACAGACGAATGTACCAAAAGAAAAAAGAGCTCAAGCTGGGCTGATAATATCAAAACACGGTCGGGAACGCTTTGTTTCCGACCGCTTTGTTTTGACAAAAAAGTCTTGACTTTTCTGCCGGAAAATTTTATAATTTTTTCGTAACAGTTTTATGGATTTTGTAGATTTTTCACCAAGAAAGGGTTAGTATGACTATTCAACGAACCGACAAACGAAAGACAATTATAATGTTCGTCTCACTGGTTGCGGTGTGCATAGGGCTGAATATGCTCGGCACAAAGCTCAACAGCCTGCTGGGACTGCCGTTTTATATCGACAACATCGGCACGATCCTTGCCGCCGCGGTCGGCGGTTATCTGCCGTGTGTGACGGTCGGCTTCCTGTATAACGTCACTATGGGTATGTTTCAGCCCGACACGACCTACTACTGCTTTATAAGCGTTCTTATCGCCGCGTCCGCGTCGTACTTTGTGCGAAAGCGGTGGCTGTTTAAGTTCCCGCACGTTCTGCTCGCGATACTGACCTTTTCCGCGTTCGGCGGCGGACTCGGGTGTCTTCTGACTTGGTTTCTGGGCGGATTTATGTCCTTCTCGGACTTCGGACAGGGAATTGCCGACTCCACGGGAATGAACATCTTCCTCTCGGATTTCCTCGCGACAATGCTCATTGACCTCGGCGACAAGACGATTACGGTAATAATCGCGCTGGGCATTTACAAGCTTCTGCCGAAGCGGCTGCTTGAGATGTTCTCCTTCTTCAACCGCGTTATAAGCTTCAAGCGGAGCAAGGGCATAACGCGCGGCAGGATGTCGCTGAGGACAAAGCTTTTGATGCTCGTCGGAATTTCAACAACGCTCGTCGCGGTGTCGGCGACCGTTGTGTGCGTGCTGCAATACCACAATCTTGTGATCGCCGAGCGAATTGACCACGGACGCGGAATAACCGAGATGATGCAGCAGACGATCGAGCCGTCGATGGTCGGGGAGTTCATAAAGGAGGGCGACAAAAGCGAGACCTACCGAAGCACCCGCGACGCTCTCGACAACGTGCTCAAAAGCTCGCGCGACATAAGCTTTATCTACGCCTACAAAATCGAGAAAAAGGGCAGTACCGTTGTGCTCGACATCGACACTCCCGAGCTCAAGGCCGACCACCCGGGCGATTTGCTCGAGCTCAACAACTATATGAAGGAGCACATCGAGGAATTTGAGGCGGGTAAGGAGGTCGAGCCCGCGATTGTCAACGACTCCTACGGCTGGCTTCTGACGGTTTTCAAGCCGATTAACGACGCGAACGGCAACAACCTCTGCTATGTTATGGCGGATTTGTCGATGTCAAGGCTTGTCTCGGACGAAATGATGTTCCTGACAAGGATAATTTCTCTGTTCCTCGGCTTTCTGACGCTGATTATGATATTCTCGCTTTGGCTCGCGGAGCATTATATCACCGAGCCGATCAACAGTATGGCAAAGGCGACGGACTTCTTTACGACCGATGTGAGCGAAGCCCGCTCCGAAGCGCTCGAACGCTTGAAGGGGCTAAACATCCACACGGGCGACGAAATCGAAAACCTCTTCAACACTATTGTTCACACAATGGTGAAAAACAGGGACTATATCAAAAGTATCAAAAAGCAGAGCAGACAAATCACAAAGCTCCAGAACGGGCTTATTATGGTGCTCGCCGACCTCGTTGAAAGCCGAGATAAATGTACAGGCGACCACATCCGAAAGACCGCGGCTTACGCGAAAATCATTATGGAGCAGATGAAGCGCGACGGCGTTTACAGCGACATTCTGACCGACGAGTTCATCGACGACGTTGTCCACTCAGCGCCTCTGCACGACATCGGAAAAATCCAGATTTCCGACACTTTGCTCAATAAGCCGGGCAGGCTGACGGACGAGGAGTTCAAAAAAATGCAGACCCATACAACCTCGGGCGCCGAGATAATCGAGAGGGCGATCGAGGAGGTCGACGAGGATTCGGGCTACCTCAACGAGGCGAAAAACCTCGCGAACTTCCACCACGAAAAGTGGAACGGAAAGGGCTACCCGCTCGGTCTCAAGGGTGAGGAAATCCCGCTTTCCGCAAGGATAATGGCGGTTGCGGACGTTTTTGACGCGCTCGTCTCGAGGAGAAGCTATAAGGAGCCCTTCCCCATTGACAAGGCAATTGACATAATCAGACAGGACGCGGGCGAGCACTTCGACGCAAAGGTCGTCGAGGCGTTCCTCAAAGCCGAGGATATGGTCAGAGAAGTAGCCGAAAGCAACCTTTCAAACGAAACAAAAAGCTAAAGCGAAGTAATAAGTAAAAGGTAATATGTAATAAGTAACAGGTAAGAAGTAATAGGTAATAAGTAAGAAGTCGGGAGAACAGCTCTTTTGAAAGAAGCGTTTGTCTCCCGACTTTTTATATTATAATATAGAAAACGGCAAGCCGAGCGCGACGCTCAGACCTGCCGTTGATGAATTTTTATGAAATATTAAACCTTTCCAAAGGCAGCTAGGGCCGTCGCGGCTCGCGACCGGCACACGACCGTTCAGGCGTTGCGGGCGGAGAAGGCTATGACCGTGCCCTTGCGCTTGAAGCGGTACATCGCCTTGTCAGCCTTGTTGAATAGCTCGTAGGTGCTCACGTCGGCGCTCTCCCTCATTGCATAGCCGTAAGCGAGGTCGAGCGCGGGATCTGCGGTCTCGTTGTACTCGCGAATGAGCTTGTTCATCCGCTTAATCGACTTCAAAATACTGGACTCAGCCTTGTAGTGACCGAGTACGGCGAACTCGTCGCCGCCAATGCGGTAGCACTCGCCAATCTGCGAAAAGCTTTTCGAGATACTTTTCGCCGCCGCCTTGATGATTTCATCGCCCGCGGAGTGACCGTAGCGGTCGTTGATCCTCTTCATATTGTTTACGTCAAACACAACGTAGAACAGCGAGTCCATCTCGAAGGTAGCCTCCTGCTCGCGCATAAAGGCGTTGCGGTTTTTGACGTCGCACAGCGAATCGGTGTACGCCAGTTGCCTGTAGGTCTCGAACTCGGTGTTGCGCACGTATTTTCTGACAACGGAGGTGAGCAGCTCGTCGAACAGCAAGAGCGAAATAAAAAGCATTGACAGTCCGAAGAGCAGAAGATTAAGCTCCGAATAGCCCGCGAAAAAGCAAACCGCGGAGGCAACGCACGCCCCGCCCGAGACGACCGCAAGAATGAGCGAGAGGTACTTTTTGTCCGACAGCTTAGAGAGCTCCCTGCGCGAGAACATCACGAGGAACATAATAATCGAAACATAGGTCAGAAGCTGGTTGAAAAAGAGCACAATCCTTGTGACCGAGGGGTTGGTGCCGAACGTCCCGTAAACGAAGAATACAGCGGAGTTGAACGAGGCGATAAGATCAAGCACGTAGAACGCCTTTTTGTTGTAAAAGGTCTCGATACACGCGAGGATCGTCACGGGAATGAACAAAAAGCACACGGACGAGAAATACTCGATTATGTAGCGGGTGTCCTGAAAAAGTCCGATAATCCTTGAATTGGTAATGATAAAAAACCCGACAAGGATGTAGAGGCTTCCGAGCCTGAAGCTCGAGCGTCCCGAGTCGCGGTTGCGGTCAAACTTGCGGGAAATGATGTAGCTGAGAATCATAGCCGTCAGCCCGACGGAGACGAACACAAAGAAAAACAAAATATGAAAAACATTGTCGGAAAAGAAGCCCGAAAGATTGCTCAGATAATCCACGCTTATATTCCAGTCGGAAAAGTCACACGGAAAGGGCGTGGAGAAAATAACGCAACAAATCGGACTGAGCACACAGAGAACAAGAAGAACGACATTTTTTGTGAAAAAAAGCCTGCGGTCGGTTAACATTTCAATCTCCTCCTTTCCCTTATCCTTACATTAATTATATAATATCTTTCGCCCCCGAACAAGTTTAATTATGTACAAAATTATCCCAAATTTTAACATATTTATCTACATTATATAAATTTTGCACAAGAGAATGGTACAAAACCTTTTACTAATGACGAATAATATCAAAAAAACGCCGCCCGCTTTTTTGAGCGGACGGCATTAACCTTTGCTTTTTATCTTTTAACCTTATTCCCTCTCGTCGCCGAAGAAGAACACTGCGACGGTTCCCGGACCCGTGTGGGAGGCGATTATTGTACCGATATTGAAAATCCGAACCTCGCCGTCAATGTACTTGAAGCGCTCCTCGATCGCGTTTTTCGCGGCAAGAGCGTCGTCGTAAACGTTCGAGTGGGAGATGAAAACCTTTCCGCTGTACTCCTCTCCCCCGACAGCGTGAGCCGCCATTTTGTCCAGAATGTACTTTATCGCGTTGCGCTTGCCCCTGACCTTGTCGTAGGCTATGATTTTGCCCGCCGCGTCGAGGCGCAGAATCGGACAGATATTCAGAATAGCCGCAACCGTCGCGGCGGCTCCGGACATTCTTCCGCTGCGTCTGAAATACTTCAGGTCGGTGGAGAAGAACTGGTGATGAACCCTGTGGCGCGCGATGTCAACAAGCTCGGCGACCTCGTCGACAGACTTTCCCTCGTCGCGCAGGTCGGCGGCGGTATCAACCAAAAGTCCGTAGCCCGAGGAGCTGCACAGCGAGTCGATAACATAGAGCTTGCGTCCCGGGAAGGTCTCCCTCACCTTTTCGGCGGCGGCAACGGCTCCCTGATAGGACTTGGTCATTCCCGTACCGAACACGATGTGAAGCACGTCGCCCTTTTCGAGAAGCTGAGTGAAAAACTCAACGTAAGCCGCCTCGTTGATTTGCGAGGTCGAGGGGATTTCGTTTTTCAAAAGCTCGTAAAACCTTTTGTTCGCTTCGGGGTCGCGGTCCATATCGTCGGGATATTCCGCTCCCGAGGCGGTGTAGGAGTAAAACAAAACGGGGATATCGCGGGAATCCACATACGAAAACGGCATATCGACCGTAGATTCACAGGAGAGAATAAAGCTGCTCATTCTTAGTCACCTCAAAATCATTGTGTATATATCTTACACCAAACGGGGCGCTTTGTAAATAGAAAATTTACAGTGAATTAAATCAAGCTCTTCTTACTTAATAACCGGGTCGGTAACAGCGGAGAAGTTCTTGTCAAAGCCTATGTAAACCATCGGCTGGTCGGCGTCGGAGGCAACGTCAAAGGAGCCGTTCTTAGTCGCGGCGATGATACGTCCGCCGCCCTCGATGTCTGCGGGAGAGATAGTGTCGTAAAGGAAGTACTCCTTCTTAAGACGCTCGAATACCGCAGGGTTGGTCTCGAGAACGTTTTTGTAGAAGTCAAGCGTGAGCTTGCTGAGCCATTCCTCGGCGTCGGAATCAAAGGTGATCGTCGAGGGATAGGAGATTTTTGAGTCGATTTCGGATTTGACCGAGTCGGGAACGGAATTGTAGATAGCCTCGGCGTCGGTCTTTACGGTGTCGGCGCGGCGGAAATGGTCGTGGATATTCTTAAAGACATCCTTGCCCGCGAGCTTGGAGAGGTAGTCCGCGAAGAGATAAACGGAGCCGTAAACACCGTAGTCGCCCTCGCCGTCGTCGGTTTCGGTCGAGAAGTTGTAGAGCGACTGACCCGAGCGGATAAGCGGAGAAATCATGAGCGAGATGTCCTGATTCTTGACCTCGATTGAGCCCGGATAAAGAACCTCGCCCGCGTAGGTCGACATAGCCTCGTTGAGCCATGTGGACGCCATTTTGAGCTTTCCGTTGAATATAGCGTCGCTTCCGCAGATGAGGTGCTGGAACTCGTGAGCGAGCGTTCCGCAGAGAGCCTCGTCCTGCGTGTCGCTTACGCCTATCATATCGGAGCTTGCGTGGATGATTGCCTCGCCCGTATTCAGCTTAGAGGCTGTTGTGCTGTCCATTCCGAGGTAGACGAGCTCAGCCTTTGTGAAGATTTCGAGCTGTGAGAAGAAGCCGAGAACACCCTGCGGCAGCGGCTCGAGGATGATATTGATTTTGCCGCCCTCGTCGGCGTAACGCGGCTCGCCGAACATTTCGACGTCCTTTTCATATATTTTCGAGTCGAACTCCTCGCCCATTTTTACGGCGCTTTTCTTCTTTGAGGAATCCTCGTTTCTGAGCCATACGTAACAGTTGTCGCCCGCGTAAACGCACTTGAAGGTCTCGGGAACGGATTTGTTCTCGATTATTCCGCACTTAAAGGTGTGGTTCTGACCGAGCTTGTAGGTCGGGACCTTCTCGCCGGCGCGGTCGGTTTCGATTTTTTCGGGAACCTTCTTTTTGGTGAGCTCGGAGAGAGCTTTTTGCTCAAATTCCTTGTACTTGTTCTTCGCCTTTTCGCCGTCGGCGCGGTTTGCATTCGGGTCAATCCACTTACTGAGGTCGCCCGTACTCTTTGAATCGTTGTGAACCTCCGCTTTTGAGTCGTATATGTTGGGGTTGTAAATCATCATATACGAGATGTCGTCCGCGTCCGAGAAGGAAGCGGAGTTGCCGTTCTGAGCCTCGGTGGTCTCCTGTTCTGTCTGAGCCTCGGTGGTCTGAGCGACGGTGATTTCCTGTCCCTCGGACTCGGAGCCCGAGCCGCAGCCTGTGAGAACGGAAGCGGCGAGCAGTCCCGAGAGGACAATAGCCAATAGTTTTTTCATTTTCTTATCTCCTTTATTTTAATATAATATTGCGCTTTTTCATGCAAACAGTCCTCGTCCGTTCCCGTAAAGCTTAAAGCGGGCGGACAATACGGATTGTTTTCGCCGATTATTCGGTGTTCAGTTTAAAGCCGCAGAGCAGAGGCTTGTTATTTACGACCGTGAACTCGAGCTCAAGGGCTTTTTCGTAGCTGTATTCAGCGTCGGGGATCGAGTAAGAGAGCGTAATAGTGCCGAACTGATTTATTTCGACCGACGTCGGCTCGCCGAAGGCTTTCACGGCGTCGTGGATGTCGGACTTTTCGGTAAAGCCCATATAGCTGAACGGGACTAAATCCCGCTTTTCTTCGGTCATTGAGTAGCGGTTTTCGCTTTCAATCGAGAGCTCGGTGAAGCCGCAGTCATTAATTTTGCAGGGCTTGCGGGAGAAGTTCTTCGCGCTGAGCGAAAGCTTAGCTCCGTTCTTGCTTTCGAGCCTCGCGATGTAAAAGCTCCTGTACCAGAAGGTCTCGGGAACGTCGTCGTTTGTGATCGTCAGACCTCCCTTCAAAAGCTTCGACACCTTGTCATAGAAGCTGTAGCCGCGGTTTTGCAGGGTAAAGCGGGTGTCGGGAGCAAAGCGGTTATACTTCTTTTTAAGTCTGAGTGAAAGCGAGTAGGAATCGCCCTTGTACTCCTTGATGTTGTTTTTGGAGTCGGAGTTATTGTAATGCGAAAGGTCAACCTCCTTTTTGACGAGTGAGTACTTTTCATACTCAACTCGATTGCGCTCGAGGTTATCCCAGCTCGAAAGCGCCGCTTCGGAGAGGTCGGAATCCTTCGCCTTGTTGTAAAGACGGTTGTCCTTTTCCGAGAAGAAGGGGTTTTTCAGCGAAACCGAGAGCTTTTCGCACTTTGCCGAGCCGATAATCGTCTGCCCGAGCCACATAAGTCCCTTGCCGAGGCTGACGCTCTTTACGACGGGCACATCATCGTCTACGCCGCAGCAGAAGGCGAAGTGTCCGATTTCCTTTACCCCGTCGGGAATTTCGAGCCGCTCGGGAGCGTCGTGTTCAAAGGCGTCGTAACCGATGATTTTGAGAGATTTCGGCAGGTTAATGCGCGAAAGCCTTTGGTCTTTCTTTCCGATATGAGAGTAAGGGGAGATTTCCTCAACTCCGTCGGGGATTGTGATTTCGGTGTTTTTGTCCGTAAAGCAGGCGAGGAGGAGCTTTTTGTCCTTTGAAAAGAGCATATTCTTCTCGATCACGTAGCTGTCGCAGCCGTTCTCAAGCGAAACCACGGAGGAGTCGTTTATACCCGCGAAGGCTCCGTGGCCGATGTAGCTTACGCCCTTGGGGATAACGAGCCTTTTCAGGGAGTACTCGTAATCCATCATAAACGCCCTTTCGCCGATACGCTCGACGGTGGAGGGGATTGTGATTTCCTCAACATTGGAGTTGTCCTCGAACGCCCCCGAGGGGATAACCCTGAGACCCTCGGGCAGGACGATTTTCCGCGCGTTCACACCCGAAAGGCCTCTGCCGATTTCAGTGTCTGCTCCCTCGATGGTAAGGCAGTCAAGCGGGTTGTCCCGCACCGAATCAAAGGCACTGCCGCTGATTGAAGCTACGGGGATTTTGTCGATTTCGGCGGGGATCGTAACGTTTTTGTCCTTTCCCTCGTAGGAAACAAGGACAGCTCGGTTTTTGTATATATCAAAGGCAAGGTTGCCCTTGGGAGTTTTCAGGTTTTTCCTTGTGGTTGTGTTTGTGTCCTCAAAGCTTTTGATTTCGGAGAAAGAGCTCTTTCCGCGTGTGTCGCGGATTTCAAACTGATAACAGAAATCGTCGGGCTTGTCCCCCTTTACCTCGCTTAGCGGGGTCATTTTGAGAATAAAGTCGGAGTTGATGCTTTCCTCCGTCCAGAGGGATACATAGTTGTCCCATTTATCATACGGGAGCAGAGCGCCGTTGTCCGAGCGCTTCGGCTTTCCGCGGGGGATCAAGAATTTCAGTTTCTCCCAGTGCTTTGCGCTGATTGTGTTTTTTCCCTCAAAGCCGTCGCCGTCGTCGTACTCGATCGAGGTTATGAGCAAATCGTTTTCGCCGTTTTTCTGACGACAGTTTATAACTACTTCCTTGGAATCCGTGTGCATGCACGAAATCCCCGAATAAACACTGCGGTAGCCTCTGCTATCGCTGTCCCTCGAGTTCTCGACGAGAATGATGTTTGATTTTCCGTTTACGGTGGGGATTTTTTCGTCGCGGCTGATTGAGAGGTTTCCGTCGGAGTCCGGCTTTATTTGCCGTCCGTACAGAACGGGGGTGAGGTAGTTTTCGCCCGGGTTTAAATCGTCGCGCCTGTAGATGTGCACGAACGCCTTGTCAAAGTTCTTTTTCTGCTCGTCGGTGAGCTTGCTTTCGATTTTTTCCTCGTCGATAACGTCGTTGTCGGGGACGGAGTCGTACTGCTCGTCGACGGAATTGTCCGCCTTGAGCCAGTCCTTTGACCATGTGTTGATAAAGGCGCTCATATAGCTGAGCTGATTTTTTGAAACGCCGAGCGTCTTGTACTTGTCCGCACCGTTTTCGGCGTAGACGTAGGCTCCGTCGTAGGGGTAGTAGACCGACAGTCCGCACGCGTTTTTGAGGTTGGTCTTATTGAGGACGACCATCTCGCCAAGCGCCAACATAAGGTCGGACGACTCGTCGGGGAAGGTTTTTTTGCAGACGGAAGCCATATCCCGCAAATCCACAAGGTCGAGACTTCTTCCGCGCGAGGACGAGGAGGAATTGCCGAAGCTCTTCATCGAGGAACGCTCGGCCGCTCGGCTCTGGTAGGCTCCGTCGGAGAGGGTTTTTTCCATCGCGGCAAAGAGCCTGTCCATCGACTGCGCCGTCTGCTCGGTTTTGGTCAAATCGAGGCACGCGAGGGTGAGGTCGGGGTTGAAGGTGGAGCTTTTTTCTTTTTCATAATGGTCGTAGTAGGAGTTGAGGATTTCACCCGCGATTTCCTTCGTGTCAAAGGTTGAGTTGAGCTTTTTGAGGAAGGAGTAGTTCCAGCCGTCTCCGGGCTCGGTCTCCTGCGACGCTATCAAGTACTTCGCGAAGGGAGACAGCGCACCGCAGACCTCGAACGAGGACATAAGACACGCGTCAAAGCCGATGAAATCGAGCTTCTTTTCCTTTGAGAAGGGCGTTTTTGAGAGCGCCGTCTTTAGCTCGGAAAGCTCCATAGAGTCGTTGTCGAAGAGCTTGTCCCTGCCGAAGCCTATAAGCGGACCGTTGCCGTGGTCCCAGCAAATCAGGGCGTAGCGGTCGGCGGGAAACTTCTCACAGGAGTAGTTCACAAAGCCCTCGAGCGTTTCGGACTTGCCCATACTGCTGTTTTTCTTTGACTTTTTGAGCAGTTTAAAGCTTTTCTGCTCCTTTTTGCCCGTTAGCAGGAAGGTGGAGTTTGAGTCGTGGGAGACGTTGTTGTACCACATCTCGCTGCCGCCCGTGAAGATGACGAGGTTTACCCTGTCCGTGTCGAGCTTTGAGGAGAGCATTTCGACCATATCGTTGCTCGCCGCCATTGTTCGGCTCTCCAGATCGGAGCCGACCATATAGACCATAAGGGTCATTTTTTCTTCGCCGCAGGAAGAAAGTGAGACGCACATCGAAAGCATGAGCGCGCATATAAGTAAAATTGAAGCAATTTTTTTCATAATCTTACTCCGTGTTCAGAGTGAATGAGGTGATTTTTGATTTTCCGTCGTTGAAGCCGAGTTTGATTTTGAGCTCATTTCTGTTCTCCTCGCCGTTTCGGTTGCCGTAGTAGCTCAGCTCAACGGTATTATCGGAGTCTATACTGAACTCCGAGGGCTTGCCGAGCTTTTCCAGAACGTCGCCGAGGTCGGAGGATTCTTTCACCTTCATATACTCAAAGTCAGGCATATCCTCTTTTTCGTCATAATCGTTTGAATACATCAAAAATTCATTTATTCCGCAGTCTGATTTTCTTTGCGGCGTTCTCGAATAGTTCCTGATATTGGCGGTTATTGTCCTGTTTTTGCTTTTGAGCTTCACCACATCGGAATCGGCGGGCTTTATCGGCTCGTCCTTGAAGTCCTTCTCGGGCTTCATTCCCTTTGAAATCAGACTCTTTAACGGGCAGTAGATGTCAAACTCGCTGCCGCAGAGAGTGATTTTGTCGCTCTTTTTAAAGGAAAGGAGCTCGGGCTTTAGCGTCATTTTCTTGAAAAAGCTCTTTCCGTCGTGAGTGAGCTTGTCTCCTTTTTCCTCGGAACCAACGTACCCGGAGAGGTCGAGGCTCTTTGAGAGCTGGGAGTAGATTTCGTAGATTTTCTCGTTTAGCGCCGCCTTGTCGGACGAGGTGAGAAGGGTTACGGTCAGATCACGGTCGCCCGCCTTATTGTACAGGCGGTTGTCCTTTGACTGAAAATACGGGTTGTCCTTTGACACGGCGAGCTTTTCATAATCGGAATTTTTCAGACAGTTCCCGCCGATTCGGGTGAGGGCTTTTCCGAGGTATACGCTCCACAGCGTTTCGCCCGAGTCAAAGGCGTTCGAGCCGATTTCAACAACGCTGTCGGGGATTTTTAGCTCGGTAAGGCTCTCGTAGGAGAACGCCGAGTATCCGACTTTTTTGAGGGTTGACGGAAGCGAAAGCTCCTTTAACGGCTCGAGCGTAAACCCATTGTGAACCATCGGCGCGATTTCCTCCACGCCCTTCGGAACGGTCAGACTGTCGCCCGCGGAGAGAACCGCGTACAGCTTTTTTGAGTCCTTGGATAGCAGAAGCCCGTCCTTTAGCTTAAATCTGCCGTCGGCGGCAGGCTTTAGTCCCTCGGTCCGGGTTTCGTCAAACGCCCCGTCTCCTATCTCTTTTACGCTTTTGGGGAGATTGAGCCTTTTGAGGTCGCGCATACCCGAGAACGACCGCGCTCCGAGCGACTCGACGGTTTCGGGGAGGATGACCTCCTCTACATCGTCGCAGTTTTTGAACAGTCCGTCGGGAACGCGCTTCAGCCCGTCGGGGAGTACGATTCTCTTTGCCAGGCCGTTGAAGCTTACGGAGCCGAGCTCTGTTTCGGCGCTCTCAAACTCGAGTGAATCAAGCTTGTGTTTGTAGTCCGAAAGCCCCTCGAACGCGTCGGCTGAGACCGACTTGACGGGCAGAGAACCCGCCTTCGCGGGAATTTTTACCGTTAAGTCCTCGCCCTCGTACTTTTTGAGGACGGAATAGTTTTTGTAAACCGAGAAGTACATAGCTCCCTTTTCGGTTTTGAGCTTTATGCTTTTCGGCTTGTCGGCTGAGACGAGCTTGAAGGGCTGAGTATAGAAGAGCCGTCCGTTGACGTCCTCGAGCTCAAGCTGAAACGCGAAGCTTTTGTCGTAAAGCTCGCTCGCGGGGGTCATTTTAAAGTTGTCAAAGCCCGCGCGCGGGAGCGCTCCACAATACACGAATGTATCCTCCCAGTCGCGCATCGGCTTGTCATTGTCGGCGGCAAGGGAATAGAGTGTGCAGCTCAAATCGGTGTAGCCCGAAAGCGTCTTTTTTCCGCTTTGGCAGACCTTTTCCTCTGTATCGAACTTGTCCTTTGAGTACTCAACGCGGGTGATTTTCAGCTCGTCGCTTTCGTCCTTTTTCTCGAACCAAACGGTCGAAAGAAACGACTCCTCACCCTTGTCGACTATGCTCTCAGCGCTACGGTAGACGGTCTTGCCGTCCGAACGGGAGGTCTGCTCGAGAAGGACGGGGTTTTTGCCGCCGATTGAGGGAACCTTTTCGTCCGCGGTGATTGTGATAACTCCGTTTTGGTCGGGGGTTAGCTCCTTTTTCGTGAGGATCGGATAATACCCGTCCTCTGAGAGCGCGAAGATGTTTACGCTCGCTTTAAGGAGGCTATTTCTCTGCTCGTCGGTGAGCCTGAGCGTCAGTCTGTCGGCGCCGCTCTCGACGTCCGAAAGCTTTACGGCGTCGTCAAGCCGAGTGCCCATAAGGTCGTCGATATAACCTCTGTAACCCGTGCCGATAAGGTCGGTTTTTTCGTATTTATTAAACGTCTCGCGCCCTTCAAGCGGATAGTAAACAGAAAGCCCGCTGGCGCTTTTGATGTTCGTTTTGTTGACGGCGACCGCCTCTTTAATCGCCGAAAGGAGTGCGTCGGACTGCTTTTTGAAGCTCTTTGACGAATCCGCGAGCGACTTAAGGTCGACGAGGTCGAGGCTGTATTCTTCGGAGCCGTCACACGGAAAGCCGAAGCTCTTCATACCCGCCCTCTCCCTAACACGGTCGCCGAGGGAGGTTTTGAGGCTGTCTCTCATTGAGGAAAAGAGTGAGTCAGCCGCCTTCGCGGTTTTCTGCGCCGCGCTCAGATCCACGCACGATAGCGAGTAGTCGGCTTTTTGCTTTTTGAGCCCGTCGGCAATCGCCTCGGTGAGATCTCCCGCCTCAAACGAGGAGCCGAGGCTTTTGAGAAAGGAGTAGTCCCAGCCGTCGAGCGTACCCGCCTCCTGTGAGGCTATGAGGTATTTTGAGCTGTCCCTGAGCGCCGCGCAGATTTCAAGCGACGCCGTCATCGACGAGTCAAAGCCCGTAAAGTCGAGCTTGTTTTCGCCCTTGAAGGGGCTTTGGGAAAGCGCGTCCTTCAGCTCGGAGACGCTAAGAGAATCCTGCTTGAAGAGACTGTCCCTGCCGAAGCCCTCGACTGAGTTGCCGCGTCCGAGGAAAATCAGCCCGTAGCGGTCGGCGGGAAAGCTTTTGTACGAATATTTCAGAAAATCACTCAGGGTTGAAGCGGAGCCCATGCTCTGATTTTTCTTGTTGCTTTTGACGAGCTTGAGTGAGCTCTTGCCGTCCTTTGTTTTCATTATATATACAGAGTTCGGCTCGCTCGGGATGTTTCGGTACCAAAATCGGCTGCCGCCCGTAAACAGCAGAAGATTTACCCTGTCCGTGTCGAGCTCTGAGGAGAGCATTTCCTCGATGTCCTTTGTGACCGCCATAAACGATTCTTCGTTGTCGGAGCCGCTCGCGTAGACCATAAGCGTTAGCTTTTCGCCCTAACAGGAGCTCATATTCCCCATAATCCCGAAAATCAGCGCGAATATAACAAATAAAGCGGTAATTTTTCTCATTTTGCCGACCTCTTTCAAACAATTTCTGTCAATAGATACATATTATTTTACATTTTTTAGTAAAAAATGTCAATATAAACGTGAAACCGTTTATAAAATATATAAAAAACCGACCCCTCAGGAGTCGGTTTTCCTTATGAAATCATCAAGTAGGTCGGCGGCGTAGGCGCACAGCTCGGGACAGGGACGCTTTTTGTAGTACTCGTCGGTGCGTCTGAGCGGAGCGGAGGATGAGTCCTTTCCCTCGATTCCGAGCAGCTCGCGGCAGATTATCGAGCCGTTGTCGCGCTTAAAGGCGTCAATAAGCTCACGCGCCTCGCGGTAGAGCTTCTTTTTGCCGTCGTAATCGTCGGGGGCGTCGTAGCCGAAGAGGTTACCGAGCACGAACATCATCCCGCTGACGGTTCCGCAGACCTCGCGCGACCTTCCGAACCCGCCGCCGAACGGCGAAACCGTCCTCACGACAAGCTTTAAATCCATATTCATTTCCTCGCAGAAAGCTCCCGCGACCGCCTGCGCGCAGTTGTAGCCCGAGAGGAACAGCTCCCGCGCCCTTTCGCCTTTTGTCATAGAATCACCTCGACGATTGAATTTAATTGAAAATTACGGTCGGGGAGAAAGATTTTCTGAACTTTTCTCCCGACCGAAACCGTTAATCGTTAATTGTTAATTGTCATTTGTAAACCTTGATGACCCCTACGGGACATTCCTTCGCGCACAGTCCGCAGCCCACGCACGCCTCGTAGTCGACCACGGCGTGGTTGCCCGTTACGTGGATCGCGTCCTTGGGACAGGCTTTTTCGCATTTGCGGCAGGCTATGCAGCCGTTTTTGCACGCCTTTCGGGTGGAGGCTCCCTTGCTCTTGCTCGAGCAGGCGACGACTATGTGACGCTTCGCGGGAGCGAGCCTTATCAGCTTGTTGGGACACGCCTTCGCGCAAAGTCCGCAGCCGATACATTTCCTCGTATCGATCCGAGCGAGCCCGTTTTCGACGCAAATAGCGTCCTCGGGACAGACGTTTCTGCAGTCGCCGAAGCCGAGACAGCCGAAGCCGCATTTTCCCTTGCCGCCGAAAATCAGCTTTGCCGCCTTGCAGGTCTCAATGCCGCGGTAATCGACGTCGTCCTCGGTCGCGTCGCAGTCGCCCGAGCAGCAGACAACGGCGACCTTGGGCTTTACCTCGCCCGCCTCAATGCCGAGCACCCCGGCGATGTCGGAGGCGGTTTTTGCGCCGCCCGGGACGCAGAGATTAGCCGCGACGCCGTCCTCAACGAGAGCCTTCGCGTAGCCGTCGCAGCCCGCGTAGCCGCAGGCTCCGCAGTTCGCTCCGGGCAGACACTCCCTGACCTTGGGAATACGCTCGTCCTCCTTGACAGCCATTACTATTGACGCCGCGACAAGCACCACGGCGCAGATCAGTCCGATGATCACAACGGGGATAACCGCTGTTAGAATCGCGTTCATACGCCCACCCCCTTACGCGAACAGGTTTTCAATAACGCCGCCGAAGCCGAGAAAGCTCAGCGAGGTTATCGAAGCCGCGATCAAGGTTATGGGCAAGCCCTTGAACGCCTTTGGAATGTCGGCGGTCTCGAGCTTTGAGCGCACGCCCGAGAACATAACCATAGCAAGGAAGAAGCCGAGACCGCTTCCGAGCGAGTTTACCATAGCCTCGAGGAAGGAATAGCCCTCGTCGATGTTCAGAATAGTGACTCCGAGCACGGCGCAGTTGGTCGTGATAAGCGGAAGATACACGCCGAGCGATTTGTGCAGAGACGGGATATAGCGCTTGAGCACGATCTCGACGAGCTGAACGAGAGCGGCGATCACGAGGATGAATACGATCGTCTGTAAATAGCCGAGGTCGTTCGGGTCAAGCAGGTAGAACTGAATGGGGTAAGTGACCGCCGTAGCCATAAGCATAACGAAGATTACGGCTATGCTCATACCCGTCGCGGAGTCGAGCTTCTTTGAAACGCCGAGGAAGGGGCAGATTCCGAGGAAGCGCGACAGCACGTAGTTGTTTATAAATACCGCGGAGAGCAGGATGATTATGAGCTTTGTCATACAGCGCCCTCCTTTTCAGCCGAGCCGCGGCAGGCGTCGCGCGAGGGACAGCCCTCACATCCGAAGCTCTGTTTTTTGGGCTTTGAGGAGGAGAGCTTGTTGACCAGCGCGATCAGAATACCGAACACGAAGAAGCCGCCCGGAGCCATCGTGAGGATCGAGATTTTGTTTGACTCAAGTACGGGGATCGGAAAGCCGAGGAAGGTTCCGCTGCCGAAAACCTCTCTGATAGTCGCCATAGCGCACAGCGCGAGCGTAAAGCCCGCGCCCATTCCGAGCGCGTCGAGAGCGGAGTCGAAAACCTTGTTTTTGTTGGCGAACATCTCGGCTCTTCCGAGGATAATACAGTTTACGACAATGAGCGGCAGGTAGATGCCGAGGCTCTTGTCGAGGGCGGGCGCGAACGCCTTGACGAGCATTTGAACCATCGTCACAAAGCCCGCGATAAGCACGATGTAACACGGGATACGCACCTTGTCGGGGATGACCTTTCTCAGCGCGGAGATTACGATGTTGGAGCAGAGCAGAACGGCGGTCGCCGCCGCGCCCATTCCGAGAGCCGACTCAACGCTCGTCGAGGTCGCGAGCGTCGGGCAGGTGCCGAGAATCAGCACCAGAACGGGATTTTCCTTGATTATGCCCTTTGTAAAATTGTCGAGCCTGTTCATCACTTCGCCCCCTTTACCGCGTCGAACGCCTCAAACGCGTGCGACACCGCTTTTTTGTATGCCTTCGAGGAAATCGTCGCTCCCGACAGAGCGTCGACCTCGCTATAATTCTTTTCGGTTTTGCCCTTGTAATTCTTTGAGTAGCCTGAGGAATTGTCCGCTACCCGCGAGCCGATACCGACGGTCTCGCCGTGGGAAAGCGTCTTTACCGAGCAGACGGAGCCGTCGGGGTTGAGCCCGACTATGAGCTTCATCTCGCCGCCGTAGCCCTTTTCGGCAACGGTGAAAACATATCCCGCGCCGTTGTTCGCCTTGTACGCGTCGAGCGCGCCGTCGGGCAGAGAAGCGTCGAGCCTCGTGAAGTCGTCGGCGCTCGGGAGGACTTCCTTTCTCGCCTGAGCCGCCTCCTGCTCCTGAGCCTCTGTTATGATCGGCTCGGTCACGGAGTTTACGTAGGCGAGCGCGCCCGTCACCACGAGACAGATACAGACGAGCACTATTATAGGCTTGAAAATATCGTTAAATTTCATCGTTTGACACCTCCAAGCGGCTTTGCCCGGGTGAGCCTTTCGATGTAGGGCGTGAGAATGTTCATCAGAAGTATCGAGAACGAAACACCCTCGGGGAAGTTGCCCCAAAAGCGAATCAGAATCGTAATCAGTCCGCAGAACACGCCCGCTATGAGCTTGCCCGGTTTAGTGGCGGGCGAGGAGGAGTAGTCGGTCGCCATAAAGAACGCGCCGAGCACAAGACCTCCGCTCATAAGCTCGTACAAAACGTCCTTTCCGCACAAAAGCGACATAAGCGCCACCGTACCGATGAAGGCGACGGGGGTGTGCCAGCTTATAACTCTTTTGATTAGAAGATACGCGCCGCCTATGAGCAGGGCGAGGATACAGGTCTCGCCGAGACAGCCGCCGCGCAGCCCGAGAAACATCGAGGAAAGACTCGGCAGCGAGCTCATTTCACCCTTCGTAATGAGGGCGAGCGGAGTAGCGCAGGAAACGCCGTCGGGAGCGACCCAAGCGGTCATCGTACCCGAAAAGGCGGTCATCATTATGATACGCGCGGTGATCGCGGGGTTCGCGAAGTTCTGACCGATACCGCCGAAGAGCTGTTTTACAACTACGATAGCGGCAAGGCTGCCGAACGCCGCCTGCCACAGCGGGATCGTGACGGGCAGGTTGAACGCGAGAAGCATTCCAGTCACGACAGCGGAGAGGTCGGTTATCGTGTTTTCCTTTTTACAGAGCTTTTCAAAGCCCCACTCGGAGAACACGCACACAGCCACGCACACGCCGATCACGAGCGCGGCTCTCCACCCGAAGATGATAACCGAGGCGACCGCCGCGGGAAGAAGCGCGAGCACAACGTCGAGCATGATACGCTGAGTTGTGACGGGGCTGTGGAAATGCGGGGAAACGGAGGAAATCAGCTTTTTCATTTTTTGTCCTCCTTTTTGCTTTTATAATCGCGAAGCGCCGCCTTAGCGAGCTTGTTCGTCTGGACAAGCGGGCGCTTTGCGGGACAGACGTAGGAGCAGCAGCCGCACTCCATACATAGGTCGACGCACAGGCTCTCGAGATCCTCGCCCGATTTGAGCTTGTAAGCCCTTGAGATCGCCCTCGGGTCGAGTCTGAGCGGACAGTGAGTCAGGCATCTGCCGCAGTTGATACAGGGGGTGGTTTTCGGCGGAGTCGCCTCCTTTTCGTCCATAGCGACGACCGCGTTCGTCATTTTGAGAACGGGAGCGTCGGCTGACGGAACGGCTATGCCCATCATGGGTCCGCCGTAGAGGATTTTTGAAGGCTCCTCAGCCTTGCAGAATGAGAGCAAATCCTTGATCGGGGTACCGATAGGGGCAATCACGTTCTTGGGCTCACTCACCGCCGTACCGTCGACGGTCACGACCTTGCTGACGAGCGGAACGCCCGTTTCGAGGTACTCGCCGACAAAGGCAAGGGTTGTGACGTTAATCACAATCACGCCCGCGTCGAGCGGCAGACCGCCCTGCGGGATGACTCTGCCCGTCGTGTTGTAGACGAGAACTTTTTCGCCTCCCTGCGGGTAGACGGACGAGACGACGTAGGTCTCGACGCCTTCGGTTTTCGAGCAGAATTCATTGAGCCGCCTTACGCACTGACCCTTGTTGTCCTCTATTCCTATTACAAATTTCTTGACGCCCATATATTTTTTGAGCGCGTCGATTCCCTTGAATATGTACTCGGTTTTGTCGAGCATTGTACGGGTGTCGGAGGTGATGTAGGGCTCGCACTCGGCGGCGTTTATCACGACGACCTCTACCGCCGACAAATCGCGCACCGACAGCTTGACGAAGCTCGGAAAGCCCGCGCCGCCCAGTCCGACGGCTCCGCTCTCCCTCACCGCGTCGACGAAGCTCTCAAAGTCCGTGACCTCTGGCGGCTTTATATTCTCGTCGGGAGTCTGATTTCCGTCGGGCTCGATCACCACGGCGGTCACAAAGGCTCCCGAGGACATTCTGATATCCTCGAGCCTGAGCACCTTTCCCGACACGCTCGAGTGAACGGGAGCGCTGATAAAGCCGTCGGCTTCTCCGATAAGGGTGCCGACTCTGACCTCGTCGCCGCGCTTTACCACAGGCTTCGCGGGTCTGCCGATGTGCATTGACATCGGAATTACGACCTCGGCGGGCATTGGCAGAGCGACGGGAGCTTTGTCGGCTGTATTTTTATTATGAGGTATTTTTGTACCGTGTAATTTCATACAAGACCTCCTTTGATATTTGCACAACTCATTATATTATACTATATATAAGCGAAAAAATCAATTTGTTTCAGAAAAAATCAAGGGTCGAAGGGATAAGTCCTGTCGCCGTTGACAGAAATTATCCCTTCGACCGTTTTATCGGTTTTAAAGCTTATCCGAGCTCTGTTACAATGGTTTTCGCGAGGTCGGTCATTTTGTTCGCGTCGGTGTTTGAGAGCATTACGAGGTGGACGCGGGAGTCCTTGTCCACGTCGACCATCGCGTTGCAGGACGCGATCGAGCCCGTGTGGAAATAGCGGCCGCCCTGCTCGATCATCAGACCGTAGCCGTAGCCGTAAGGCGTGTAGTCGGAGTAGGAGGAAATCATCTGACCGAAAGACTCGGGGTTTACGACCTGTCCGCCGTCGAGCGCGTCGAGCCACTTGGAGAGGTCGGAGGCGGTCGAGACGATGTTTCCGACGCCGAACGCCGCGCCGCGGTAGGTCATCACGTCGTATGTCTTTTTGAGCGGCTGAGCGTAGTTTTCACCCTCCAGATCGTAGGTCTCGAGAAAGCCCGTTCGCGTCATTTGGAGCGGCTTGAAGAACTGCTTTCTGAGGTACGCGCCGTAGTTTGTACCGCTGACCTGCTCGATGATCTCCGAGAGAAGGAGGTAGTTTGAGCTTGAGTACTGATAGTGCTTGCCCGCCTTGAAGTTCAGATCCTGCTCGAAAATCCACTTGCGGATTTTAGAGCGGTTCTTGGCGTAGCGGGTGTGCTTTTTCACGCCGTACTTTGAGACGAGGGTGTCGGTCTCAAAGGTGTAGTCGGGGATTCCCGAGCGCATGGAGAGCAGGTTGTGGATAGTGTTCTGCTTTCCGAGCTTGTAGTCGGGAAAGTACAAATCAATAGTGTCGTCGAGCGAGAGCAGACCCTTTTCCTTGAGCCTGAGAATCGCCGCGGCGGTGAACTGCTTTGTGAGCTCGCCGATCGCAAAGGCGGTGTCGCGGTTTTCCTTTTTACCGTTTTTGTTCGAGGTCTTGCCCGTCGAGTACCTGAAAATCGGCTTTGAGTCGCGGGTGACATAGACCACGCCTCTGAAATCGGAGTATTTGATCAGGTTTCTGAGCTCCTTTTTGCTCATTTTCTTCGCTGTTTTGACCGTACTCTTCGAGGTTGTCTTTGAACTCTGAGCGGGCTTTGAGCAGGAGCAAAACACCCCCGCGAGCATTAAAACAGAAAGCAAAATACACGTTAATTTTTTCACATTCTCGCCTCCCAAAACTTCCTAATCTAATACTACTTTATTTCGGGGATTTTGGCAATAATTGCTACAAGATTTTAATAACTTTTTGTTTCTGAATTAACGATTAACAGTGAAGGTCGGGCAGAAGGGTTCATTTATAAATGAATCTCTCTGCCCGACCGAATTTCTTAATTGATCTTTACCGCTCCGACGCACTCGAGCTCGAACCAGAAGGTCGAGCCGTGACCCTCCCGGCTCTTTACTCCATAGCGCGCGCCGTGGAGGTCGAGAATGTTCTTTACGATC
The DNA here is from genome assembly GCA_017384945.1 of Ruminococcus sp. Classification (GTDB taxonomy): domain Bacteria; phylum Bacillota; class Clostridia; order Oscillospirales; family Acutalibacteraceae; genus Ruminococcoides. The sequence goes on from JAFNSO010000009.1 coordinate 42,117, forward strand.
GAAAGTCCGAGTCCCGTACCGATTACGCCGCGCTTGTGCTCCTTGTCGACCTTGTAGTAGCGGTCCCAGATGTACTCGAGCTTGTCCTGCGCGATTCCCTCGCCGTGGTCGGTGACCTCGACTCTTACACGCTTATCGCTGACCTTCTGGGTGACGATTACGGTTTTGTCCTCGCCGCAGTGGTTGATGGCGTTGTTTATGAAGTTGTATATTACCTGACCGATTTTGATTTGGTCGGCGTTTACAAAGGCGTTTTTGTCCGCCTTGAAGGTGATGTTGTAGCCCTCCTGCTCCCTGAGCTTTGTGTAACGGGAGAAAATGTCCTGTATCGACTCGGTGAGGCTGAACTCCTCGCGCTCGATCTCAATCGCTCCCGACTGGAGCTTTGAGAGGTCGAGCATATCGTTTACGAGGTTCGTCAGGCGGTTCGCCTCGTCGATAATGACCTGAACGTTCTCGGGGGTGTTTTCGCCCGGGAGGTCGCGCATTACCTCGCTGTAGCCCGTAATCATCGTGAGCGGAGTCCGCAGGTCGTGGGAAATGTTGGCTATGAGCTCCTGCCTGAGATTTTCAGCCTTTCTGAGCTCGCGGCGGGTGAGGTTGAGGGTATCGCTGAGCTCCTTTACCTCGAGGTAGCCGACGCTGTTGAACTCCACGTCGTAGTTCCTGCGGGCGAGGAGCTTTACCCTCTCGTTGATTTCGCCGAGCGGACGCGAGATTCGCTTTGACACCAAAAACGCCAGCGCGAGCGCGAACACGACGAACACAACGCTCACAACGATGAGCTGTACCCGAAGCGTGCTCATTACCGAGTCGACGGGCGTAATAAGCGCGGTTATGAGGACGAAGCACTGGGTGTCGCTGTCGAGGTCGATGATCTCGCAGTAAATCAGGTTTTCACCCTTGAAGCGACGGTCGCCGAACTCGTCCGAGGACGAGAGCCCGATTTCGACATTGTCGTGCGACCCGAACGATATCTCGCGCGTCTCAAAGGAGTTGACGCTCGTGTATTTGCCGCCGTTCTCACGCGCGAGACGGTAGTAGCTGTAGATCTGGTGCATATTGATGTCGCGCAGACCCGAGGGATTGTTGAACTCGCCCGAGTACTTTTTCTCGAGAATGGCGTTCGAGGAGTCGTAGACGTAGACGCTCATCTCGTTTCTGCGCAGGATATTATTGACCATGTCGGTGTTGTCGTCGTTCTTAATTGCGGAGACGACCTCTCCCGCGTAGCCCTTGACCTGGGCTTGCTTGATGAAGGTGTAGCAGGTCTCAAGAAACGCGAGCTGGAACACCCACAAAAATATCAGCATACTCGCCGAGAAAATCATAAAGTATATGCTCAGCTTGTACCTGAGCGGGAGCATTCGCCACCGCCTGAGCTTAGTTTGTTTCAAAGCGGTAACCCACCCCTCGAAGCGTTACGATACATCGGCTGTACTCGCCGAGCGATTTTCTCAGCAGCTTGATGTGGGTGTCGAGGGTTCTTTCGTCGCCGAAGAAGTCGTAGCCCCAGACCTCGGTAATAAGCTTTTCTCGGGTGAGGGCTATGCCCTTGTTCTTGACCATATAGAAGAACAGCTCGTACTCCTTGGGGGTCATCTCGGCTCTTACGCCGTCGATCGTGACGATCCGGGCGGAGAAATCGACCCGCAGTCCCTTGTACACAAATTCGTCGCGCTCGGTCTTTTCAGTCGAGGAGGAAGAGCGCTTGAGCACCGCGTTGACGCGCATCATCAGCTCCTTGGGAGAGAACGGCTTTACGACATAGTCGTCGGAGCCGAGCTCAAAGCCGTGGATCTTATCGTACTCCTCGCCTCTCGCGGAGAGCATTATTACGGGCGTTGAGGAAAATTTTCTGATTTCCCTGCACGCGGAAAAGCCGTCGAGCTCGGGCATCATAACGTCCATTATTATCAAATCGTACTTGTTCTTACGGCAGACCTCGATCGCCTGCATTCCGTCAACCGCTTCCTCTACGGTGTGTCCCTCAAATTCCGCGTACTTGCGGATGAGCTGACGGATCCTGAACTCGTCGTCTACTATCAAAAGCTTGCTCATAATCGTACCCTCCTATGGTTTTAATGAAGTATACAGCCCGAATGTGAAAACTGTATGTTCTTTTTTAAAAGTTTTTCTGATAATAATATATCACACGTTGATATTGATTTACAAGTGAAAATATTTTATAATGTTTCTCAGAGGTGAAGCTGATGAAATATTACACGATAAAGGCTCAGACCGTGACTGACACGGTCAAAAGGCTTTTTATGGACTGCAACTACTTTATAGGCGACGATATTATGAACGCGCTTAAATGCGCCAAAGAGACCGAGGAGAGCGAGACGGGCAGAAGCGTTCTCTCGCAGCTTATCGAGAACGACGAGCTCGCCGCCGCCGAGCAAATCCCGCTCTGTCAGGACACGGGAATGGCGGTTCTGTTCGTCGAGTACGGTGACAAGGTTTGTATCGACGGCGATTTTGAGGAAGCCGTTCAGGAGGGCGTGCGCAGGGCGTACATCGACGGCTGTCTGCGCAAGAGCGTAGTTGACGACCCTGTTTTTGAAAGGCTCAACACAAAGGACAACACGCCCGCGATCATCCACACCAGAATCGTTTCGGGCAGCACAATAAAAATCACCGCGGGAGGAAAGGGCTTCGGCAGTGAAAATATGTCGGCAATCAAAATGCTTACGCCGTCCTACGGAATAGAGGGCGTAAAAAAATTCATCCTCGACACGGTTATGACGGCGGGTCCGAACCCCTGTCCCCCGATCGTTGTGGGCGTCGGGATCGGCGGCACCTTTGAGCGGTGCGCTCAGCTCGCGAAGAAGGCGACCTTCCGAAGCATCGACACTCATAACCCCGACCCGCGTTACGCAGAGCTCGAGGAAGAGCTGCTTACAGACATAAACAAAATGGGCTTCGGCCCCGCGGGACTCGGCGGCAGAACGACCGCACTCGGCGTGAACATCGAGACCTCGCCGACGCACATCGCGGGAATGCCCGTGGCGGTGAACATCTGCTGTCACGCGGCAAGACACAAGAGCGCTGAAATCAAGGGGGAAGAACTGTGAAAAAACTGACATTACCGCTTACGGACGAACAGATAAGCAACCTGAAGGCGGGCGACAGCGTGCTTTTGACGGGCGAGATGATCACGGGCAGAGACGCGGCGCACAAGCGATTTTTTGAGCTGGCGCAAAAGGGCGAAAGCCTGCCCGTCGACATAAAGGGCGAGACCATATACTACGTGGGTCCCGCTCCCGCGAAGGAGGGCTACGCCGTCGGACCCGCGGGTCCGACCTCGAGCTACCGAATGGACAAATACGCCCCGACCCTGCTCGATATGGGACTTAAGGGAATGGTCGGCAAGGGCGCGAGGAACAAGGAGGTCATCGACGCGATCGTCCGCAACCACGCGGTCTACTTCGCGGCGATAGGCGGCGCGGCGGCGCTGATCGCGAAGAGCATTAAGAAAACCGAGCCCGTCTGCTACGAGGATTTAGGCACGGAATCGGTCAGAAGATATTTTGTCGAGGACTTCCCCTGCATAGTAGCGGTTGACGCCGAGGGAAACGACGTCTACGAGCTCGGGGCAAAGAAGTACAGAATCGATTGATAACTTATCGTCTTATTTACGTACAACAAAAAGCGGCAGGTCAAGCTAAGGCTCAGACCTGCCGTTTGGTTTTTAATATTCAGCCTTCAAGGACTTGGGCTCGCCGATATCAATTTGCGCCGAGCTGGTTGAAGCTGTCCATAATCGAGTACGCCACGCTCGAGAAGATGATCGGCGAGGCAACGAAAACCGTCACGATAATCGCGGCAAACGACACGCAGATTATCATTAAAAAGAAGCTCCAGATCGGCTTTTTGCCGCCGAGAACCCTGCTGATTCCCGAAAAGAGCAGCATTGTCGAGGCAATGTTCGCCATCGTGGTAAAAGTGCCGAGCACACCCGAAATCACTCCGCCAGTCACGACGTTGAACGCCGAAATCACCATAAGCGGGAGCTGAGTCGCGGAAACGAGGTTCGCGCTCTGGACAAAGTGACCGTCGCCCTTGTGCAGCTTGATGAAGGCGCGCACGCCGAACGCCAGAGCGAACATCGTAATCAAATCGAGCATCAGGACGAGGAAGAAAATCTCACCCGCGCCGAAGTTCACGCCCTTTAAAAGCGGAGTTACGACCGAGGAGTAGCTGCCGCCCGCGTTGAAGGTCGCGGCGGCGCTTATCGCGGAGAGCACCGCGTAGGCGGGAAAGAGTATCAGCCAGATCGGCGCCTCGTCCGAGTACTGCGAGGCGATTGTATCGACGGCGTTCTTTGAGAAAAAGCCCTTTATCACGCGCCACACCTGTCCCGCGGCGCCTGTGAATTTGGACGCTTCCTCGCTGAGCTCCTCTCTGAGCTCCTCCTCAGCCTCCTCAACGACTGCCTTGGGGATCTCGGGCTCCTCGGGCTTTTCGGGTTTTTCGGGAGCGTCGGTTTTTTCGGCTTTTGTATCTTCATTTAAGGCGCAATTCGGGCAAAGACCGTTTTCGTCAAGCTCGGCGCCGCATTTTTCGCATAGTTTTTCCATGGTATACCTCCAAAGGGTAAGTCTGACATTATAATACCATTAAAAACCGAAGATTACAACACGGTTTTTGAAATTTTCATCAAAACTTCACCTAAAAAGGGGTTTTTATTGGGGTAATTAGTAGTTTCTGACGAGGGAAATGACTTTTCCGAGAATAATAACCTCGTCGACGATAATCGGATCGAATTCGTCGTTTTCGGGCTGGAGACGGAAGTGTCCGTCCTCCTTGTAGAAGGTCTTTACGGTGGCGCTGTCGTCCACGAGGGCGACGACGATCTCGCCGTTCTCCGCGACGGGAGTGCGCTCCACAACGAGGATATCGTCGGGAAGGATCCCCGCGTTGAGCATACTTTCGCCCTGAACCCTAAGAGCAAACAAATCCTTTCCTCGGCTGACGTTTTTGTCGACGGGGATGTAGCACTCGACATCCTCGATCGCGACAATCGGATTTCCCGCCGCGACCCTTCCGAGTACGGGGACGCTTCTGGCGGGAGCGTCGCCCACAACCTTGATACAGCGGTTGAGACCCTCCTCGCGCTCAATCATCCCGCGCGCCTCGAGCACCTTTAGGTAATGGTGGGCGGTGGAGGTGGATTTCAAGCCCATTTCGGCGCAGATCTCGCGCACTGACGGCACCCTTCCCCTGTCGGTGCAGTCCACGATATAGTCATAAACTTTCTTTTGTTTTTGGGTCAATGGTTTCATAGCAAGCACCTCACGGTTATTATTAAAATTATAATAACATATACCGCCTTATTTGTCAAAACATTTGTTTGCGTTTCGGGTGAAAAATATTCTTTGGTTCGGCTCCAAAATTTCAGCATAACTTCAAGCAGTTTTCACACAGTTTTCATATTCGGGTGTTTTAATATAGGTGTACTGAACAGACCGCAACTGTTCGGTGCAGTTCTACCCTCCTCTTGTAAGTCGACACAGAGACTTACAAAATCATTGTACCCCTCATTTTCTTTTAGAACAAACGGAACTCCGAGTCTTTAGGACTCGGAGTTTTCGTTTTTGGGTTTCTTTTTGTTTAGCTTAAAGTACTCGTCGAGCAGGTTTTTGGCTACGGTCATACTGTACTTTCCGTGGGCGCCGTTCTCGAGGATTACGGCAACCGCGACCTCGGGCTTGTCGTAGGGCGCGTAGCATATGAACACCGAATGATCGGAGCCCGCGTTCTCGGCTGTACCCGTCTTTGCGGCGACGGGAACCTGATAATTTCCGAAAACCGAGTACGCCGTACCCGACTCGGAAGCGCAGACACTGCGCATTCCCTGTTTCACAAGCGAGAGGTGATACTGCGAAACACCCGCGGTGTCCACAAGCTCGGGCTTGCTTTTCTTATTTTTATAAATTACTTTTGTACGCTCGTAGTTGCGGATTTCCTTTATAAGATGCGTTCTCAATCGTTTTCCGTTGTTGGCAATAGTCGCGGTGTAGGTCGCGAGCTGGAGCGGAGTGAAGGCGTTGTCTGACTGGCCGATCGCCGCCTGAACGGTGTTACCCTGCTGCCAGGTTCGGCTGTCTCTGCCCGCGAGGAAGCCCTTGGACTCGCTGACCTCGACTCCCGTTTTCTCGCCGAGACCGAATTTTTCGGCGTAGAGGTACATGGTGTCGATTCCCAGCAAGCGTCCGACCTCGGCAAAGTAGTAGTTGCAGCTTTTTGTGAGCGCTGTGTTGAGGTTGATCGAGCCGTGCATGTGCATACAGTTTACGGGGTTTGTCGGGTAGTAGTCATACTTCTGAGTACAGTTTATAGTGGTGTAGGGATCGATCACGCCCTCCTCCAGAGCCGCCGCGGCGACACAGGGCTTGTAGGTCGAGCCCGGGGCGAAGGAGCCGATGAAGGCTCGGTTGTAGAGCGGAGCGTTTTTGTCTGTCGCGAGCTTCACGTAGTACTTGCCGTAGCGGGCGTACTTGTTGATGTTGTAGGTCGGGTAGCTCGCCGCCGCGAGGACGGAGAAGTCCTTTACGTCGAGCATAACGACCGCTCCCGTCTTACAGTCCTCACCCTGACCCTTGCCCTTGTAGGCTGCTTCGCTTTCGCCGAAGGCGCGCGCCGCCTTGACCTGAGACTCAAGGGAACGGACCGCGATCCTTTGAAGCTCGGAGTCGATCGTGAGGTAGAGCGTTTTTCCGGGCTTAGCGTTAACGGACTGGACGACGTTCGTCACGTTACCGTCGGAGTCCTTCTGAACGATACGCTCGCCGCCGACGCCCTTCAGGTCGTCCTCGTAGGCGAGCTCAAGCCCGAACTTTCCAATCGAGTCGTTGAAGCCGTAGTCCTTGCCCTCCTTCTGCTTTTGCTCGTACTCCTCCTGATTAATGCTTCCGAGAGCACCGATTATGTGCGGTACAAGGGTTCCGAGCGGGTTGAAGCGGGTGAGGTAGGTCTGAACCTCGACGCCGCCGACGCCCTGCATATTTTCGCTGATTATCGCGACCATATCTGAGCTGATGTCCTTGGCGAAAATGTAGGGGGTGGTGTTGGAGTAGAGGTTGCGCTCCATATTGTATCTTACGGACAGGAGGTTGAGCAGATCCCTGTCCTTTTTAATATTTTCGATTTCGTAGCGTTTTTTTAGCTCCTCGACGCATTTGTCGGCGCTGTCGGAGCTTTTTAAGTCGAGGTAGTCCTCGGATTTGAGGGTTTTTACCTCGTCGACGGAGTCGTCCTTGAACTTAAAGCCCCCCGACTGGCTTTTCTCGATCGGGAGAATGTCAATCCACTTTTCGTCGCGGGTTTCCATCAAATCCACGAGCGAAAGGATGATTTCGTTCAGCCGTGAGGAGTCTATATAGAGCTTGTCGAGGACGATCTCGTAGCCCGTTCGGTTGACGGCGAGACCCTGACCGTTGCAGTCGAGGATTTCCCCTCGGGTCGCGTCGGTGGTGACGGTGTAGGCGGTGGAGTTTTCGGCGAGCTTCGCGTACTCCTCGCCCTCCGCGATTTGCCACACAAACAGTCTCGCACCGAAGCCGAGGAAAATCACCAGAAGGATGATTACGCAGATTGCAATTCGCTTGTTTGTAAAGCGTTTTTCCCTTGCCTCACGCTCTTTGTCGTCGTTCGGGAGCATAATCATCACTTCCTTTCAATTAAAAATCTCTCAGATTTCTGAACAAAAATTTATTTATAAAGTAAAGCGGAACCGTACACACAATAGTGTACAAAATCCGCGACAGGCAATGCGACACGAAGTAGGAAAAATCCGCCCTGCCGCTGAGCAGGATGAAGAATATGAAGTAGAAGAACACCGTTACAAGCGTGACGGCTGAGGTAAAGCCCATCGCGTTCAAAAAGCTGACAACCATATAATCGCGGAAAATAAAGCCGAGCAGAAAGCAGATAAGCGTCAGCGTGATGGTGTAGTAGCCGAGGTTGTCGGAGCAGCCGAGGTCGAGCAGCGCGCCGCCCGCGAGTCCGAAGAAGAGGGCGGGAACCTGCTCCTCCATCAGCGAAACCGTCACGACGGCGGGAATCATCAGAAGCGGCTTTCCCCCGAAAAGCTCGGGAATAAGCAAGGGCGTCGTCTGCAATATGAAGAGCAAAAGCAGCTCCAGCGAGTACGCCGCGTAAAGGAAGAAGGTGTAGCGTCTTTCCATTACCGAGTCTCCTTTTCGGAGGCGGGCTTGACCTGACCCTTGTTTTTGAAGTCGGTCAGCACAACCACGTCGGTGACCCTTTTGATGTCCTCGTAGGGCTTTATCACGGCGTATTTTGTCGCGTCGTAGCGGTCGATTTTAAGCTCCTTTACCTTTCCGACAATCAGATTCGGGGGGTAAATACCGCCGATCCCCGAGGTCACAACTATGTCTCCCGCGGCTATTTCGGCGTTCGCGTCAATCTTTGTCAGGGTCGTGAGACCCTCGTCGCTCACCGCGGCTTTTCCGCTGACTACTCCGTCGGCGGAGCTCTTTTTGTCAATCGCGCCCGCCTGCAAATCGGGCGAAAGGATCGTCGTTACCCTGCTGCTCGCCGCCGTGACCGAGGAAACAAAGCCTATGAGCCCGTTTTCGGTAAGCACGGGATCCCTCAGCTTTATTCCCGAGGTCGTACCCGCGTCGATCGTAAAGGAGTAGAACTCGTCGTTCGAGTCTCTGCGGATCACGCGCGAGGGAAGGATTTTGTAGTCGGGGTTCGACTTAGTGAGGTTGTAGTACTTCCACAGTCTCGCGTTCTCGTCCTTTAGGTCGTAGTAGTCGACTAGCTGGGTGCGCAGATCCGCCGCCTCTTTGGTGAGCTTTTTGTTTTCCTCAAGGAGCTCTTCGTAGGTTTTTTCGTCGGCGGCGTCGGTGACTGCCGCGCTGACCCTCGAGAGTCCCTTGGTCAGAAAATTAAAGCCCGAGGCGACTATCGGATTTCCCGTCGCTCCCAGAACCGAGACGGCTATCACCGCCGCAAGCGCGAAAGCGAGGATTTTTCTGTTTTTGTCGGCAAAAAATTCTCTCATACCGTTCACCACAGGGTAGAAAAGGGCGGCTTTAAAGCTACCCTTTTTACTTTTTACTTATTACTTTTTACTTTTTACTTGAAATTATTCTCTGTTATGCTTATACTCGCGGACTCCGCCGAGGCGCTTGCCCGCGCCCTCAACAACACAGTCGAGGGGCTTTTCGGCAACGTGGACGGGCATTCCCGTCTCCTGCATAACGAGCTCGTCGAGACCTCTGAGCATCGCGCCGCCGCCCGTGAGCATAATTCCGTGGTCGATGATGTCCGCGGAGAGCTCGGGGGGAGTTTTCTCGAGTGTGTTTTTGATCGCCTCAACAATAACCATCAGCGAATCGGCGAGCGCGTCGCGGATCTCCTCGGCTGTGATCGTGATGTCCTTGGGCAGTCCCGACTCGAGCGAACGACCCTTGACGAGCATATCCTTCTCGTCCTCGTAGGGGAAGGCTGAGCCGATTTGTATTTTGATCTCCTCGGCGGTGCGGTCGCCTATGAGAAGATTGTAGGTCTTTTTGATGTAGGTAGCGATCGCCTCGTCGAGCTTGTCGCCCGCGACTCTTACCGAGCAGGCGGTAACGATGTCGCCCAGCGAAATTACCGCGACCTCGCTTGTGCCGCCGCCGATATCGACTACCATTGAGCCTGTGGGCTCGTCCACGGGAAGTCCCGCGCCGATCGCCGCCGCCATCGGCTCCTCGATCAGAATTATATTTCTGCTGCCGCTCGCCTGAACAGCGGCGTTCTCGACAGCTCTTCTCTCAACCTCTGTGACGCCGGTGGGCATACAGATCACGATTCTCGGCTTGCTGAACAGTCCGGGCTTCGCCGCCTTGCGGATGAAGTGCTTGAGCATTGAGGCGGTGATGTCGAAGTCGGCGATAACGCCGTCCTTGAGCGGGCGAACCGCCACGATCGAGCCCGGGGTTCTGCCTATCATATCCTTTGCCTGCTCGCCGACAGCGAGTACGGTGTCGTTGCGGATATCAACCGCGACAACGCTGGGCTCACGCATTACTATGCCCTTGCCCTTGATCGTTACGAGAGTATTCGCGGTACCAAGGTCGATACCGATATCCTTTGAAAATGAAAACATATGATTAACTCCTTTCGGAAACATTTAAGCTATTTATCCATTATCTTAAGTATTATAGCCGATTCGGAGCGCTAAATCAATATTTTTTTGTCGGATTCTACGCTGTGCCTAAAACCGAGGCGATTTATTGAGAAAGTTTTGTTATTTAGATGTCATTTCGAGCCTGTGGAGCCGAATCCGCCCGACCCTCGCTCGGTTTCGGAAAGCTCTGAAACCACGCTTATCTCGGGGATAACGACGGGAGCGATGACCATTTGCGCGATCCTCTCGAACGGCTCGACGGTGTACGGAGCGTCGGAGACGTTGCACAACCCGACGCAGACCTCGCCGCGGTAGTCGGAGTCAACAACGCCTACGCCGTTTGATAGACATATCCCATGCTTTACGCCCAGCCCCGAGCGCGCATAGAGGAACGCCGCCACGCTTTTGTCGGGAAGGGCGACGGCTATGCCCGTCGGAATCATTTTGAGCTCTCGCGGGGCGATCGTAACGCTCTTTTCAACGCAGGCGTAGAGGTCCATTCCCGCCGAGCCGTCGGTCGCTCGGGTCGGAAGAACCGCGTTGTTTCGCAACTTTTTTATTTCAAGCTTCATTTATCGTCCCTTTCCTGCAAAATTACATTATAATCCTGCATTTGTGATTTTTCACAAGTTTTTATATCTCAATTTGTAAGGTATGACAATTTTCCGACAGAGAATTTTTAATTATTCCCGCCCGGAAATTTCTCTATTTTATTCCACGAAGATACAGACCGTGGGTTTTTTCGCTTAAATTCAGGCTGTGACTGATAAAATCGGATATGTTTTCCACGTTTTCCACAGAGTTTTCCACAGAAAAGCGGAAAACCTCAAAATCAACCGACCTGCTCTCGCCCGCAAAGCCGAGGTTCTCGACGGGCAGGGTGTTGAGCACCTCGCAGGCTGTGCCGTCGCAGTAGAAAATGAAGGTTTTGGACAGCCTGTCCTTCATTTTTCCCCGTCCGCGGCAGTCGCGGCAGGAGATGTTTTCGCTCTTGTTCGGGCAGTTGCGGCAGAGCATAACGGGCAGAAAGCCCCAGCTGATTATTCCGCGCGGAAGCTCTGAGCCGAGGGCGCTTATCTGCTGATTTTTCAGCTCAAAGCTCAGCTCCGTGTCCTCGAAGCCGTACTCCCGAGCCCATTCGAGGTCTACGGTGTTCGTAAAATTCAGCCCGAATCCGCCGTGGATCCTTAGCCCGAGCGACCTCGCGATATAAACCGCCGCGAGGTTGTTGCATAAAACGTCGGTCACGCCGATTTCCCTGAATCCTTCCAGAGCCTCGATCACCCTTTTCTCACGCGAGAAGAGGGCTCTCGGGATCTCGACCCCGACGGTGAAGCCGTTTTCAATGAGCATATCGACCTCGTCAACCGAGCTCGTAACGGGCACAAAGCAGAGGTCGAGCGATTTGAACCCCGCGCCGATTTTCGTAGAGGTGAAGCGCGCGTAGCGCTTCTTCGTTTTAGCCCTGTGGGGCTTGAAGCGCGGAAGCTTTATTTCATTTATTTTGTAGTTATGAGTGATTTTGCGCTTTTCGCCGAGAGCCTCGAGCGCCAGCCGCCTGAGCTCGTTTATTGACGAGAGAGGCATACTCACATCCTCGGAAAGCGTGATATCGACGCTTTCCATATAATAAGGCGTTGAGCCTGTTTTTTTGAGCTGTTTTTCCGCTTTTTCGCGGTCAAGCGGCTTGTTGAGCGCCCTTTCGCACTCCGCGTCAAGGGTTATCTCAACCGTATTCGCGCCGTCGGTAACGTTGAGCGTCGGCTTTTCGCCCGTGAGGGCTTTTAGTTTTGCCCTGACCGCCACGCGCGGGAGCTCGTTTCGATAGGAGCTTCGGATTTCCGAGAGGAGCTTTTCGGTCGCGGAAACGACGTCCTCCTTCTTTCGGTAGCCGAACATTTCGTAACCCCTGCGGGAGGTGTAGTAGCCGTCCGTAAAGCCCGTTCGCGAGAACACCGACATAAGCCGCGAGCGGGTCGCTTCGTCAACGAAGCCCTCGTCGCGCGACTGAACGCACGCTTTTACCGCCGCGCTTACGTACTCGGGACGCTTCAGTCTGCCCTCGATTTTTGCCGAGGTAACGCCGATTTCCTCGAGCTCGCGCAGGTAGTCGATTATGCTCTGATCCTTCAGGCTCAAGGCGTAATTGCCCTTTCCGCCGACCGAAAAGGGCAGTCGGCAGGTCTGAGCGCAGCGTCCGCGGTTTCCGCTTCGCGAGCCGAGCACCGCGCTGAAATAGCACTGACCCGACACGCTCATACAAAGCGCCCCGTGAACGAACACCTCGAGCTCGATTTCGGGACAGGCGAGGGCGATTTCCCTGATTTCCTCCCGCGAAAGCTCTCTGGATAGCACGACGCGCTTGAAGCCCTCCTCATAAAGCAATTTCGCGCCCGAGGGTGAATGGACGCTCATCTGGGTCGAGGCGTGCAGGCTGAGCTCGGGTGCGATTTTTTGAGCGAGCTTGGCGACAGCCATATTCTGCGTTATGAGCGCGTCAACGTCGGCTTTTGCCGCTTCCTTAATGAGTCCGTAAATCCCCTCAAGCTCCGAGTCAAATACGACTGTGTTAACCGTCAGATAGACGAGCGCGCCCCTTATATGGCAGTACTCAACCGCGGTTCTGAGCTCCTCAAAGCCGAAGTTCTCGGCTCCCGCGCGAGCGGAAAACTCCTTCGCGCCGAGGTAGACCGCGTCGGCTCCGCTTCTCACAGCGGCGACAACCGACTCGAACCCTCCGCAGGGCGCGAGTATTTCAATCCTTTTCATCAGTCAAACAGCGAGAAGAGCTGGGCTTCCTCCGCCTCGTCCTCCTCGGTGATGTCGACCTTGTTTTGCTTTTTTTCGGGCTTGTCGTACTTTTTCTGCTTAGGGATATGGATAGGCTCCGAGGGCTTTGTCAGCTCGTCGAGGCTGTTCTGAGCCTCCTCGAGCTCGGCTTTCAGGCTTTTGATCTCCTGCTCGCGGATATCGAGAACGGAGTTGAGCCTTTTGAGCTCCTCCTTCTGCTCCTTATCTGCTTTTCCGAGTCGCTCAAGCTCCTCCTTGTTTTTCTCAATCATTCTGTCGCGCTGTGCGATCTGATCCTTTAGCTCACGAAGCTGCTTTGACTGCTTGTCAGCCTGCGCGATGATCGGCTGAGCCTTGTCGGAGACGCTTTTCGTCCTGTCCATCTCCTTGTACTTATCATCCGCCAAATCGAGCGCGCAGAGAATTGCGCTCGCGCGTCGGTCGAGGGTCGGGTTTTCGGCGGCGATCCTCATGATCGCGTCGTTGACCTCGAGCGCAAGCTTCTGAACATATTCTTCCTTGTCGTCGCTGAGAAGTACAAATCTCTTTCCCGCGACAAAAACCGTATGCTTATTCATAACTTCCTCCAAAAGAGTTTTTTCCACTATCAAGTATATTACATCGGATTTCAATATGAAAGATATGTTTTAAGATTGTAACAATAAAAACGAAGTTGTAAAAGAACAGGGCGGAAAAACCGCCCCCGCTATCTTATGCTCTTGTACAGAAAGTAAAGTATCACGCTGCTTGCTGTCTTGCGGATCCCCTCGCGGGAGTTGTCCTCGGCGTCGGACAGCGTTGCCCTTATCACCTCGGTACCGTTCTCGCTCGAAACCGCCATATAAACAAGTCCGACGGGTTTGTCCTCAGTGCCTCCCGTGGGACCCGCGATCCCCGTTGTGGAAACGCCGTAGTCGGCGCCCGCGAGCTCTCTCACTCCGCGCGCCATCTGCTCCGCCGTCTCGGGAGACACCGCGCCGAACGCGTCGAGGGTGTCATTTTCAACGCCGAGAAGCTTGTGCTTGATCCTGTTCGCGTAGGAGCAGATCCCGCACTCGAAAACGTCAGCCGAGCCGCTTATGTCGGTTATCCTCTTGCTGACGTAGCCGCCCGTACAGCTCTCGGCTGTGGCGACCTTTTTGCTCTTCGCCTTTAGCGTTTCGACAACGAGAGCCTGCAGGCTGTCCTGAGCTATCCCCTCTTTTTCAAGCTTTGAATAAAATTCCTTTGCCGTTATTTGAGTCATAAATCTCACCTCACATATATTTTACCACATTGATATTGCAATTACTATTCTTTTTTGATAAACTTAGTATTGAGGTGATACTATGCCTTGGTTTTTTACCGAAAATGAGGTCTCGGGCGACAAAACTCTGATTGAGGGCGAAAACGCCCGACATATCTCAAAAAGCCTGAGAATGAAGCGCGGCGAGGAGCTTACGCTTGTGACGCCCTCGGGGGAACAGCTCGACTGTGAAATCGACAGCCTGAGCCCCGAGAACGTATCCGTCAGCGTAAGGAGCCGCCGCAAATGTGAAAACGAGCCCGACGTAAGGGTGACGCTGTATCAGGCGCTTCCCAAGGGCGACAAAATGGAATACATCATTCAAAAGTGCGTTGAGCTCGGGGTGAGCTCGATAGTGCCCGTCATTTCCGGCAGGTGCGTATCGCGTCCCGACAAAAAGTCTCTCGAAAAAAAGCAAAAGCGCTGGCAGAAAATCGCGAGGGAAGCGGCTCAGCAGTCGCGCCGCGGGATTATCCCGACGGTTGAAAAGGCGCAGAGCTTCAAGCAAGCGGTCGAGCTCTCGAAGCAAAACGAGCAGAACATAATTTTTTACGAGCTGGGCGGAGACAGCGTTAAAAGGCTGATCCAAAAGCCCGTAAAAACGCTCGGGATATTCATAGGCAGCGAAGGCGGCTTTGAGGAGAGCGAGGTTGAGCTCGTGCTGTCCTCGGGCGGGTCGAAGGCGACGCTCGGCAAAAGGATCCTGCGCGCCGAGACTGCTCCGCTCGCGGCTCTATCAATAATAATGTATCAGACAGGAAATTTTGAATAGGAGAATAGAAATGATTGGTATTATCTGCGCAATGGCAATTGAAGCCGACGGACTTATCAAAAAAATGACCGACACCGAGACAAGGACGATAGCCAAGCTCAAATTCACAAAGGGCAAGCTCGGCAACAGAGAGGTAGTTGTCGTTGTATGCGGCATAGGCAAGGTAAACGCTGCGATGTGCGCCCAGCTTATGATTTGCGAGTACAAGCCCGAGTTCGTTATCAACAGCGGTGTAGCGGGCGCGACGAACGAGGAGGTTACTATCCTCGATATGGTTGTAGCGACGGAGGTTTTGCAGCACGATATGAACGCCTCGGCGCTCGGCGACCCGATCGGCGAAATCGACTTCCCCGACGAGCACAGAACCTTCTTCCCCTGCGACGAGGAAATCTCGGACAAGCTCTACGAAATCTGCAAGGGCGTTGACGGCTCCTCGGCTT
Source organism: Ruminococcus sp. (assembly GCA_017384945.1). GTDB lineage: Bacteria > Bacillota > Clostridia > Oscillospirales > Acutalibacteraceae > Ruminococcoides. Next base: position 57,557 of record JAFNSO010000009.1, read on the forward strand.
TTCGCGGCAGAGTCGCGTCGGGCGACCTCTTCGTCTCGAGAAGGAGCAAGAGGGAGATCCTGCGTATCCGCTTTGACGCTGTCGCCTGCGAGATGGAGGGCGGCGCTATCGGTCACGTTTGCTACCGAAACGAAGTGCCTTTCTGCGTTTTGAGGACGATTTCCGACGACCTCGACAAGCACAAGGGAATGGATTTCATCAAATTCGCAAAGCTCGCGAGCGAAAAATCCATCGAGGTAATTTCACGCTTTGCCGAGTGTTGATATTGACAAACACTCAAAGCTTTAGTATAATAAACTGTAAAATTGTAAATTTGATATTTAGATAAGGAATGGAGAGATATTATGCAGCTTACAGGCGCGGAGATAATCTGCGAGTGTCTGATCGAGCAGGGCGTTGATACCGTTTTCGGTTATCCGGGCGGCGCGGCTCTGAACACCTACGACGCTCTGTATAAGTACAGCGACAAAATCAAACACGTGCTCACCGCTCACGAGCAGGGCGCGGCTCACGCCGCGGACGGCTACGCCAGAGCGACGGGCAGGGTCGGAGTATGTATGACTACCTCGGGTCCCGGAGCGACAAACACCGTTACCGGTATCGCCACTGCGAACATCGACAGTATACCGATGGTTATTATCACAGGCAACGTCAACGTGAACCTTCTCGGACGCGACAGCTTCCAGGAGGTTGACATCGTAGATATAGTTAAGCCCATCACAAAGGGCAGCTACCTCGTCAAGAAAATCGAGGACCTTGCACCCGCGATCCGTACTGCGTTCGCCCTCGCGGTCGACGGCAGAAAGGGTCCCGTACTGATCGACGTACCCAAGGATATCACCGCTCAGATGACCGACTACAAGCCGCTGACTCCTCCCGAGCCGACCGTCACCCCCGTTAACAACCCCGACGACATCGTAAAGGCGGTCGAGCTTATCAACAAGGCTAAGTACCCGATCATTTACGCGGGCGGCGGCGTAATCAGCGCCAACGCGTCAGAGCAGCTCCTTGCCTTTGCAGAGAAAATCGACGCTCCCGTCTGCTGTTCGCTGATGGGACTCGGAAGCATCCCCGCGAGCCACAGGCTCAATATGGGCAACCTCGGAATGCACGGAACCTACGCTACGGGTATGGCGACCGAAAAATGCGACCTCATTATCGCCTGCGGAGCGAGATTCTCCGACCGAGTCGCGGGCAACCCCAAGAAATTCGGCGAGCAGGCTGATATTATCCACATTGACATTGACGCGGGCGAAATCGACAAGAACGTAAAGACCGACAGCCACATCGTCGGAGATATAAAGAACGTGCTCGAGATTCTTAATAACCACGTTGAAAAGCAGAACCACACTCAGTGGCTCGTACAGCTCGAAATTTGGAAGGGCGAGCACGTCGCTCCGAGGGAAAAGCTCGGCAACTATATGTCGGCGCTCGACGTTCTGCTCACGCTCAACAAGAAGAAGCGCCCCGAGGACATCATCGCGACCGATGTCGGTCAGCACCAGATGTGGGTCGCTCAGTTCGGCGAAATCGAACAGCCGAGAACGCTTCTGACCTCGGGCGGAATGGGCACAATGGGCTTCGGAATGGGAGCCGCGATCGGTGCTCAGTTCGGCTGTCCGCGCAAGAAGGTGTTCCTCGTAACGGGCGACGGAAGCTTCCATATGAACTTAAACGAGCTCGTAACGCTCAAGTCCTACAACCTTCCCGTCATCGTTATCGTGCTCAACAACTCGGTGCTCGGAATGGTAAGACAGTGGCAGAAGCTCTTCTACGGAAGCCGTTTCTCACAGACCGATCCCAAGCGCGCGACCGATTTTGTAAAGGTAGCGGAGGGCTTCGGGATACCCGCGTTTAAGCTCGACAAGACTGAGGATATCGAGGAGGTATTCGACAAAGCGATCGGACTCAACGGTCCCGCAGTAATCGACTGCATAATCAGCCCCGACGCCAACGTCCTGCCTATGATCCCCCCGGGAAAAACAGTAAACGAAATAGTCACTGAAATGTAACAAGAAAGCGCGCGCACCAAAGTGCGCGGGGTTTCTTAGCCATCGCTCGTGCGCGCGCAGCGTGCAACTGAGCGGGCAATTCAAATATATGAAAAGCGTGCTTCGGCGCGCTTTTTGTTTTTTCAGGCGCCTGCTTTTCTATTTAAAAAAGATTTTAAATAATGCCAACTGAACAATCCCAAACACCCGAAAAACAGTGCAAAAAACATCGAAATATGATATAATAAATGCAAGAAAAGCAGCTGAAAAGCCGCAAAAAGCTTGCATTTGGAGATGGATGGGATGTATAAATTCGACAAC
>JAFNSO010000010.1 GCA_017384945.1 Ruminococcus sp.
ACGGCGAGCAGGTCGATATCGTCATAGTCGTCATCCACGGAGTAGACAGGTGTGAGAAGCGTGCAAACCATAATTAGGGATAGTATAGCCGCGACTACGTTTTTCACAAAAACCGCCCTCCTTTTAAGGTATCTTTATTATAATATATACAAAGGTTTTTTGTCAATAAAATTCAAAACAAATCAGAAAAATATCGAAAAATTTTCAATTTATTGTTGATTTTTTCGTATGGTAGTATATAATGAAATAAAGATTTTAACAGTCTTTTACGACTGAAAAAAAGGCAGGAAATTTTATGGAGTTTATTCAGGAGAAAAGGGTATTTCTGATCCGCAACGACGAGGTTTTGCTTTTTAAGTATAACGGCGAATACGACGGTGACAACGTCAATGTTGACGACTACACTCATCCGAGATTTCTGCGCTATATCGGAATAAAGCGTTTTGAGGACGGCGTAAAGCAGGTTTTCTACTACTTTGCCAAGACCAACGACCTCTACCTCACCCAGTCGGGACATTGGACGGAAATAAAAAAGGCTATCTACTACCCCGCCAAGCCTCTTACGAGCGCCGTGCTGAACGACTATATCCGTAACGGTCAGTACGACAAGGAGGTAAGAATCGGCGTTAAAAACGGGGACAAGGTGAGTTTCACCATTGTAACGGAATAATCACGGAGGGGAGGCTCAGTACAAACGAACCTTCCCTTACTTATCGTCGGTTTATTGCGTTTGTACACTCGGGGCTGCTCTTTTTGTTTTGAGCAAGCCCTTGTTTTATTCCAAACTATACCATATAATAGAAGTGCTGTGTGACAGGTTACGCGTCTGTCTGTCACCTTCGCCGCGGCGCGCCTTGACCCAAGCGCGGCCGCAAAACCATTTACATTATCGAAGGAGATATGCTGTCTGCTCAGTTTGTCTATGCGGGACAACGGGCAATGACTGAATTTCCGTTTACGCCTTATCCGCCCACAATAAGGTCGTAGATGTTTCTTAATGACTATTTGTGGGCGGAAAGGCTATGGAAATTAAATGATTTTCGTTGAGAACCTTAGAAAAGAGTTCAAAAAGACAATAAAGGAGCCCGGGCTCAAGGGCAGTATAAAGTCCTTTTTCAAGCCCGACAACGAAATAATCACAGCAGTAAAGGACATAAGCTTTCACGTTCCGCGCGGCGAGATACTCGGATTTATCGGTCCGAACGGCGCGGGAAAATCTACCGTGATAAAGATGCTCACGGGCATCCTTACACCAACCTCGGGCAGATGTGAGATTGACGGTCAGATCCCCTATAAGAACCGCAAGAATTATGTCAAGGGAATCGGCGTTGTCTTCGGACAGCGCACACAGCTCTGGTGGGACCTCGCCCTGCGGGAGACTTACACCGTGCTGAAGGAGATTTACGAGGTGGACGACGAGAGCTACAAAAAGCGCATGGCGTTCCTAAACGAGGTGCTCGAGCTCGACGACTTCATCACCAGCCCCGTAAGAACCCTTTCGCTCGGTCAGCGTATGCGCGCGGATATCGCGGCGTCGCTGCTTCACAGCCCGAAGGTTCTGTTTCTCGACGAGCCTACCGTCGGACTGGACGTAGTTGTCAAGGACAACATAAGAAACGCGATCAAAACGATCAACGCCGAACAGAAAACCACCGTGATCCTCACGACTCACGATATGCAGGACGTCGAGAACCTGTGCGAGCGCATAGTGATGATAGACAAGGGCAGCAAGGTTTTTGACGGAGAGATCGCGGGACTTAAGGAAAAATTCGGACAGTCGAGGGAGATGCGCTTTATCCCCGTAAATCCCGCCGACGTAGAAAAGCTCGACTACTTCCGCGAGTTCGCGCTCTCGGGCGAAGATCTTGACTTTTCGTTTGACGGTCACGAGGCGAAGGCGCGCTTCAACAGCAGCAAAATCGCGGTGGAAAAGCTACTCAGCTACACGCTCTCGGTCATGCACGTAAAGGACATCAACGTGACCGACACGGACATCGAGGAGATCATAAAGAGCATTTACCGCAGCGAGGTGAGCCTTGATGCGTAAGCTTCTGAGAATCTACAAGCCGTTCACCCGCGCGGGAGTTCTGATGGCGGCTCAGTACAGAGCGAACTTCATCTGCTTTATCGTGGGCGATATACTGCGCTGTTTTATAAACTACTTTCTCTGGCACACCGTGTTCAACTCGGGCGGAGCGGAAACCTTTATGGGCTTCTCGGAAATCGATATGGTGAGCTACATTTTCATCAGCTTCCTCACCGCGACTATAGCGTACTCCGACGGAGCGTTCGCCGTGGGCGAGGAAATCCGCGACGGCAACATATCTATGAGACTTATCAAGCCGATACGGTTCGACCTGTCCTTCCTCTTTCAGGAGCTCGGAGAGCGCACGCTCGCGCTGTCGATAGCGTTCGTGCCGCTGGTCGCGGGCGTTGAGCTGTTCAGGTACTTTATGACGGGAACGGTTATGTTCAATCCGCTCTCGTTCCTGCTCTACCTCGTCAGCCTCACTCTGGCGTATCTCATCACCTTTTATTTCAACGTGTGCTACGGCTACTCGGCGTTCGTGCTCAAGAACCTCTGGGGCTCGAACCTCACCAAGGAATGTATCGTCAGCTTCCTCTCGGGAGCCGTTATTCCGCTGGCGTTTATGCCCGCGTGGCTCGGCGGAGTGCTCAACCTTCTGCCGTTCGCGGCGCTGTCATACACACCCGTTATGATTTACATAGGCAAGCTCGACGCGCAGGGCATAATAATAAGCCTCGCGCTGCAGGTATTCTGGCTGGCGTTCTTCTACGCGCTGCAGCAGCTTATCTGGAAGGCGTGCGTCAAGCGGCTGAGCGTGCAGGGAGG
>JAFNSO010000011.1 GCA_017384945.1 Ruminococcus sp.
AAAACTACTATTACCACAGGCGGTTATTATATGAGTAAAATTATGATTTGCGGAATAACTCATTCTTCAGAGGTTTCGGCGCTGAACAGGCTGACTCCCGACTATGTGGGATTCGTTCTCGGTTCCGACGAGACAAGTCCGCGAAGGATCTCCCACTCAAAGGCGGAGGACCTTAAGCAGAAGCTCAAGAGCTCGGTTCAGGCGGTGGGAATTTTTGAGAACGAGTCGATTGATTTTATCGAGAGTTACTGCGATAATGATATTATAGACCTCGTTCAGCTTGACGGCGACGAGGACGACAGGTATATTCTTGAGCTGTCGCGCCGTGTTCCCGTTCCGATTATTAAAACTGTAAAGGCGAAGAGCCCGCAGGATATTATTGACGCGGAAAAGCTGCATTGTCAGTATCTGCGCTTAGGTTCGTTTGATAAGGCGTTTAATCTCGATATTATCCCGAGTACGGTTACAAAGCCGTTTTTCCTCGCGGGTAAGCTGAGCGCGGAGAATATCCGCGATATTATCGGCAAAGTCCGTCCGTACTGCGTTGACGTGTGCGCCGCTGTCGAGACCGACGGGCTCAAGGACGCCGAGAAGATGAAGATTGTAATTGAAAAGGCTCATCGTCACGATGATAAATGAAAAAGACTGTCACGAAAAGCGGCAGTCTTTTTTAGTGATTTAAGCTGTTTGATTATTTCGTGATTTTTACACTTTTTTCAAATGAGCTTTCGGAGAACTCGCAGTGCTCAGGTAAATGAACTTCGTTCAGTGAGCAGCCGAGGAACGCTTCCTCGCCGATTGAGGCGAGCGTGTCGGGGAATTCCATGGACGAAAGCGCCTTGCAGTTCTTGAAAGTGTAGTTGCCGATAGAGTTGGTGTTGTCGGAGAGTGTGACCTTGCCAAGCTTTGAGCAGTCCTCAAAAACTCTCATTCCTACGAACTGAACCTTGTCGGGAAGAGTGATCTCCGTAAGGGATGAACAGCTCTTGAAGCACGCGCCGCCGATGGACGCGAGGTTCATCGGCAGGGATATTTCACTGAGAGCGGAACAGCCCTCGAATGATGAAATTCCGAGGCTGGTAACTGAATCGGGAATCTTTATAGTTTTGAGCGAGGTGCAGTTTCTGAACATACCGTCGCCGAGATTTTTAACGGGAGCGTTGATAACTACTTCGCTGAGTGATGAGCAGTCGGAGAACGCGTTTCCGTAGAGCATCTTTATGTCTTTGGGAACGGCGATCTTCTTCAGCGCGGAGCAGGCGTTAAACGAGAACGCGGAGATATACTCGATGCTGTCCGGAATATCAACCTCAGCGAGAGCCGTACAGCCGTCAAACGCGTTTCCGCCTATGCTTATTACGCCGTCGCTGATGGTGACCTTTTTGAGCTTTTTATTGCCCGCAAAGGCGGCTTCGCCGATAGCTTTGACGGTTTTTCCGCCGATTGCGGAGGGAACCGTGAGGGTGGTCAGCTTTTTGTCCTTGACGCCTGTTATAACAAGCTCGCCGTCGTCTTCCTCGTACTTGACCTTCTCGTAGTCACCGTTGTTTTCGGCTTTGGGCTTTTCGGTTTCGCTCACGCTTGAGTCGGCTGAGGAATCGGAGCTTTTTCCGCCGTTGTCGGAGCAGCCCGACACAATGAGCATGGTCGCGGCAGTGAGCGCGGCAAGCGCGATGATAAGCAAGCGTCTGAGTGTGGATTTCATAATTATTACCTCCTTTGGAGCTGTTCCCGACACAAAAGCAGTTGTATTTTTATTGTATCGGAAATGAATTTTGGAATTGACATATCCAATAAAATAATGTTAACATATTTGTATAAAAATTTCAAGTTCCAGAGGTGTTACTATGTCGGATATTTCCAAATTGCAATCGGTTATTGATAATACGGACAATATTGTGTTCTTCGGAGGCGCGGGAGTAAGCACCGAGAGCGGTATTCCCGATTTCCGCAGCGTGGACGGGCTGTATAACCAGAAGTACGATTATCCGCCCGAGGAAATCCTCAGCCATACATTTTTTATGAACAAGTGTGAGGAGTTTTACAGATATTATAAGGATAAGATGCTCGAGCTCGATATCCAGCCGAACGCGGCGCATAAAAAGCTCGCCGAGCTTGAACGCGCGGGAAAGCTCAGAGCGGTTGTTACACAGAACATCGACGGGCTTCATCAGAAGGCAGGCAGTAAGGTTGTCTATGAGCTGCACGGCACAGTTCATAAAAATCACTGTATGACCTGCGGAAAATTCTTTGACGCGGCGTATGTCAAGTCGTCTCAGGGCGTTCCGCGCTGTGATAAATGCGGCGGTACGATAAAGCCTGACGTTGTTCTCTACGAGGAAGGGCTCGACGACAGAACCGTCCGCGGAGCCGTCAACGCGATAGCTAAGGCGGAGGTGCTGATATTCGCTGGCACGAGCCTTACGGTATATCCCGCGGCGGGACTTATCCACTATTTTAACGGCAGCACTCTTGTGCTGATAAACCGTGATCCGACTCCGTTTGACAATCACGCGGACCTTATTTTCCACGATAAGGTGGGCGAGATCCTTTCACAGATAAAGGTGTGATTTTATGAAGTATAAGTTGATTGCCTTCGATATTGACGATACTCTTCTGAACCGACAAAAACGCGTCACCGACAGGACGAAGGCGGCGCTTATGAAGGCACAGGAAAACGGCGTTAAGCTCGTTGTCGCCTCGGGACGGCTGCCTTGCGGTGTGCGCCCGTATGCCGAGCAGCTCGATGTGTTCTCGCACGGCGGGTATTATATAAGCTACAACGGCGGAGTTGTTATCGACAGCGGCGGCAGTATTATTTCCGCTGCGTATCTCGACAGCAAATATATCAAGCCTGTTTATGAGATCCTCCGTCCGACAAACGTTACGACAATGGTGCATAAGGGCGACGTTATCTACGCCGACAGAAAGGTAAACGCGTATACCCATGTCGAGTCGGACGTTATCGGGATTCCGCTCAATCCCGTGGACGATATTGCGGAGTTTGTCGACTGGCAGCTTCATAAGATCCTTCTCGGCGGCGAGCCTGAAGAGCTGAAATCGGTTGAGCAGAAGCTGCTTGATAAACTCGGCGGCGAGGTTGACATCTACTTTTCCGCTCCGTGGTTTC
>JAFNSO010000012.1 GCA_017384945.1 Ruminococcus sp.
GAACGCCGTAGGTGTCGGCCTGACGCCAAACAGTCTCGGACTGCGGCTCAACGCCTCCCTTGGCGCAAAGAACGGTTACGGAACCGTCGAGAACTCTCAGTGAACGTTCAACCTCAACAGTGAAGTCAACGTGTCCCGGGGTGTCGATGATGTTGATTCTGACGTCGTTCTTTTTGCTGTCCTTCCAGAAACAAGTTGTCGCGGCCGAGGTGATTGTGATACCTCTTTCCTGCTCCTGTACCATCCAGTCCATCGTTGAGGCGCCGTCGTGGGTCTCGCCGATTTTGTGGTTGATACCTGTGTAGAACAGGATTCTTTCAGTCGTTGTAGTTTTACCGGCGTCGATGTGAGCCATGATGCCGATGTTTCTCGTCTGCTCGAGCGATACTTGTCTAGACATAAAATATCCTCCTGTAAAATCACCTTACACGGCGCGTCATTACCATCTGTAATGAGCGAACGCCTTGTTGGCCTCAGCCATCTTATGGGTATCCTCACGCTTCTTGAACGCGCTACCTGTGCTGTTGATGGCGTCAACGATCTCGCCTGCGAGTCTTTCCTTCATAGTTCTCTCGCTGCGAGCTCTGGAATATGTTGTGATCCAGCGCAGACCCAGTGTCTGGCGTCTTGCGGGACGAACCTCTATCGGAACCTGGTATGTGGCACCGCCTACACGGCGAGCCTTGACCTCCAATACAGGCATAACATTCTCCATTGCCTGCTCAAAAACCTCGAGCGGGTCTTTGCCTGTCTTTTCAGCAACGATGTCGAACGCTCCGTAGACGATCTTCTGGGCAACGCCCTTCTTGCCGTCGAGCATGATGTTGTTGATAAGACGGGTTACTAATTTTGAGTTATAAAGCGGATCGGGTAATACGTCACGCTTTGCAATAGAACCTCTTCTTGGCACTTTGCTTCCCTCCTTCACAATAATTGAGATATCATAGGTACTCGAAAGCGACAAACTCCCGTATGCCGACAAGACGTTCTACCGTATATGAACATCCTGTACGCGATACAAGTTTTAAAAATTAAAACGGAGTTTTGTCAGCCTTACTTTTTACCTGCCTTCGGGCGCTTAGCGCCGTACTTTGAACGAGCCTGCATACGTCCCGAAACACCCTGCGCGTCAAGTGTGCCGCGGATGATATGGTAGCGTACACCCGGTAAGTCCTTTACACGGCCGCCACGGATAAGAACAACGGAGTGCTCCTGTAATTTGTGGCCTACGCCGGGGATGTAAGAGCTGACTTCGATTCCGTTTGAAAGTCTTACTCTGGCGATTTTACGAAGCGCTGAGTTAGGCTTTTTCGGTGTCGCAGTCTTTACGGCTGTGCAAACGCCTCTCTTCTGAGGTGAGGTCTGGTTGATAGCGCGGCTCTTCTGTGAGTTCCAACCCTTTAACAGAGCAGGCGCCTTGGCCTTTTTCTCGGAAACCTCTCTACCCTTGCGGACAAGCTGGTTAAATGTAGGCATATTTCTCCTCCTTCTTAAAATATTTTTATTTTATCCGAGACTTCTCGGTAAAACAAACAATGTGATAATGCACAATAAAGTGTACATATAATCGGGGATTTGGGGCATTTTAAATAGAGTAAAAATTACTCTGAGCCACAATAGTCCACAGTAATTAATAATAGCAAAAAAACACCCGCTTGTCAAGGCTTTTTTTGTTTCCTCGTCAGACTCGTTGTGCCTCTGTCTTAGGGTTCTTCTCCCCCTGACCGTCGGTCCCTCTTATGGTCTGCTGCTGGAGGTAAGGTTCTGCGCTTTTTTATATCTCCTCGTCAAACTCGTTTTTTATATTTTCCTCGTCAGACTCGTTGTGCCTCTGTCTTATGCTTCTTCTCCCCCTGACCGTCAGTCCCTATTATGGTCTGCTGCTGGAGGTGAGGTTCTGCGCTTTTTTATATCTCCTCGTCAAACTCGTTTTTTATATTTCCACGTCAATCTCGTTGTACCTCTGTCTTAGGCTTCTTCTCCCCCTCACCGTCCGTCCCTCTTATGGTCTGCTGCTGGAGGTGAGGTTCTGCGTTTTTTATATCTCCCCCTGACCGTCCGTTCCTTTTATGGTCTGCTTTCCGCAACACTTAAGAAAAGCGCGCCCGCGGGCGCGTCTTTCTTACAAAAAGCTTTTCATCTCTTCGATATTCGCCTGCTGGGTGCTCATCAGCTTATCGGCGAGGTTCTGAATCATTCGGTTCGAGCCGTCGTACTGCCTGATGTGCTCGGCGATTTTTTTGACTCCCATCACGTTGCCCTGAATCATCATCTCGGCTATGTGCGGGTCGGAGGAATCGCTTTTCATCTCGCGTCTTGCCTTTGAGCGCGCCATCGCGGAGATGACGGGATTGATGTGGGCGCTCTGAAAGCCTCGGTTTCTAATCATCGAGAAGGCGTTGTGGTAGATGTGTCCGTACTCGAGGTTCTGCGAGCGCAGGGCGTTCGACATATCGGGGGTATTCGCGTAGTGCTTTACGTCGTTTATTCCGCGGCAGCCCATTTCCGCGTTTTTCATTATAAATCTGAGCATTTCTTCGTCATTGATCATAATATCACCTCTGCCCTATTATTTGCGTTTTCAGTCATTTCATACACTTTTATACAATTGTATATTGAACGCGGTCTGTTTCGGTGCTAAAATATGCTCGGAGGGCATAATTATGGCTGATATAAAAAGATACACATTGGGCGAGGAGATTTTCAGCTCGGTGACCCACGGACTCGGAGCTCTGCTCGCTGTCGGAGGAACTGCGGTGCTGATCGTGCTTTCGGCGATTTTCAGCGACGCATGGTCGGTGGTCGGCTCGGCGATTTTCGGCGCGAGCCTTATAATATTATATTGTATGAGCACGCTGTACCACGCGATTTCGGCTCCGAGGGCAAAAAAGTTTTTCAGAATAATGGATCACAACACGATCTTCTTTTTAATCGCGGGAACCTACACGCCGATTACGATTTCGATTATGAGAGGAGCGCTCGGCTGGGTGCTGTTCGGGATAGTGTGGGGAGCCGCCGCTCTGGGAATCGTGCTGAACTCGATCGACCTCGAGAAATTCAGAAAGCCGTCGGTGGTTTGCTACATCCTTATGGGCTGGGTGATCATCATTGCTATCCACCCGCTGCTCGGTGTTATGAGCGCCTTGAGCCTGTGGCTGCTTGTCGGCGGAGGAGTATTTTATACGGTCGGAGTGATTTTTTACGCTATCAAGAAGATAAAATACTTCCACTCAATCTGGCATATTTTTACGCTTCTGGGAAGCGCGTGCCACTACTTCTCAATCCTTCTCGCGATTATCGGACAATAACAATCGGGCGGAAAACTCCGCCCGATTACTTTTTACTTCTTACTTTTTACTTACTTAATAACTTCTCCGTAAACCTCGCCTGCGAGTCCCGCGGCATTGGCTTCGTCGGTGTCAACGTGCATAGCCTTAGCGTACTTTTCGCTTACTCTGACTACTACGTCGCCGAAAATCGTCTCTCTTGCGCCCGGTGTGCCGACCTTAACGGAAACGACCTGCTTGTCGACGAGTCCCATCTCCTCGCCGTCGGCGGGAGTCAGGTGGATATGTCTCTTTGCTACGATGATACCGCAGTCGATTTCGATTTCACCCTTGGGTCCGATAAGCTTGCAGCCCGGGGAGCCCGCTACGTCGCCCGACTCTCTTACGGGAGGAACGATTCCGAGCTTGCGCGCGTCGGTGTAGCTTACTTCAATCTGGGTATCGGGACGCTCGGGTCCGAGTATTGACATTGTGAGCTCACCCTTGGGTCCGACAACGGTTACCTTTTCAAAGCAAGCGAACTGTCCCGGCTGAGACAAATCCTTCTTGTTTGTGAGCTGAGCGTCAGCGCCGAATAGTTTTTCAAAATCCGCTCTCGAAACGTGAACGTGACGGGCGGAGGTTTCGACTAATACTTTCATTTTGTCCATTTTTAAAACCACCTATCAAATTTTTTCCGCAAAAACGGTCTATAGTTATTTTAACTCATTATATTAATAATTTCAAGAGGTATAATACATATTGGGTGATACTTATGTACAATAACTTTGAAGAATTGAGAAAAGCGTGCGAAAACTGCCGCGAATGTTCCCTGTGCGAAACGAGACACAACGTTGTGGTCGGGGTCGGAAACCCCGAGGCGAAGGTTATGTTCATCGGCGAGGGTCCCGGAGAAAACGAGGACTTGCAGGGTGAGCCGTTCGTGGGCAGAGCGGGAAAGCTGCTCGACAAAATGCTTTTGGCGGTCGACCTTGACCGAAACCGAAACATCTACATAGCAAACATAGTAAAATGCCGTCCTCCGCAGAACCGCGACCCAAAGCCCGAGGAGCAGGAAAGGTGCATTAACTGGCTGAGAAATCAGGTTAAGCTGATCAGACCGAAAATCATAGTCTGCCTCGGAAGAATCGCGGCTCAGAAGCTGATTGACCCGAACCTGAAAATCACTAAGGAACACGGAACCTTCATAGAAAAAGGCGGATTTCTAATGATGCCTATGTTCCACCCTGCGGCGATACTTCGCAACCCGAACCAAAAGCCCGAGGCGTTCGACGACTTTCTCAAGCTCAGGGAAAAGATAAATGAGCTTTGCCCGGAAACATATTTCAAGTAAGAAGTAACAGGTAAGAAGTAACAGGTAAGAAGTAACAGGTAAGAAGTAACAGGTAAGAAGTAACAAGTAACAAGTAAGAAGTAACAGGTAAAGTAATAGGTAATAAAAGAGCCGTCGCGGTTTCGCGGCGGCTTTCGTTTGAAGCTATTATAACACATAACCGCAAAAATGTCACCCGTCAAGGTGTAAAAAGCCGACAAAAAAACATACGTGAATTTTTTGTTGTATTTTTTCGATATTTACATTATTTTGGGACAAGCGTGTGATATAATTAACTGTATGTTTTTAATATGGAGGATTGTTTATGAAAATCGGATTTGACAACAATAAGTATCTTGAAACGCAGTCTCAGCACATCCGCGACAGAATCGCGAAGTTCGGCGACAAGCTCTACCTCGAGTTCGGCGGAAAGCTTTTTGACGACTATCACGCTTCGAGGGTTTTGCCGGGGTTCAAGCCCGACTCAAAGCTACAGATGCTTATGCAGCTCAAGGACGAGGCTGAAATCGTAATCGTAATCAACGCCGACGACATCGAGAAGAACAAGGTCAGGGGCGACCTCGGAATCACCTACGACGTCGACGTGCTCAGGCTGATTGACGTGTTCACAAGCAGGGGTCTCTACCTCAAGAGCGTGGTTCTCACCCGCTTTGCCGACCAGCCGACCGCCGTTAAATTCGAGAAGAAGCTAAGAGAAAACGACATAAACGTATACCATCATTATTCAATCCCCAACTATCCCTCGGACGTAGACCTTATTGTCAGCGACAACGGCTACGGAAAGAACGACTACGTTGAGACGTCGCGCAGGCTCGTTGTAATCACAGCCCCGGGTCCGGGTTCGGGCAAGATGGCTGTGTGTCTGTCACAGCTTTACCACGAGCACAAACACGGAGTCAAGGCGGGCTACGCGAAGTTCGAGACCTTCCCTATCTGGAATCTTCCGCTCAAGCACCCCGTAAACGTTGCTTACGAGGCGGCGACCGCCGACCTCAACGACGTCAATATGATAGACCCGTTCCACCTCGAGGCTTACGGAAAGACGACTGTAAACTACAACAGAGACATAGAAATCTTCCCTGTGCTCAACTCGATGTTCGAGATGATTTTAGGCGAGTCGCCGTACAAGTCACCGACCGATATGGGCGTAAATATGGCGGGCAACTGCATTATTGACGACGAGACAGTTTGCGAGGCGGCTAATCAGGAGATTATCAGGCGCTACTACGCGGCTCTCTCGAACAAGGCGAAGGGTACGGGCTCCTCGGACGAGGCGTACAAAATCTCGCTTTTGATGAAGCAGAACCGGCTCAAAACCTCGGACAGAGTCGTAATCGAGCCCGCTCTCAAAAAGGCTGAGGAGACAGGCGCTCCCGCGGCGGCAATCGAGCTTTCGGACGAAAAAATCATAACAGGCAGGACTACAAACCTGCTCGGAGCGTGCTCGGCAATGCTTTTGAACGCGCTGAAATCGCTCGCGAACATCCCCGACGAGGTCGAGCTGCTCGACGCGGCTGTAATCGAGCCGATCCAGAGGCTAAAGGTCGGGAGCTTCGGCTCAACCAACCCGAGACTGCACACGGACGAGATATTGATCGCGCTGTCGATGTCGGCTGTAACGAACCCGACGGCAAAGCTGGCTATGGAAAAGCTCCCTCTGCTCAGAGACACCGAGGCTCACGCGACGGTAATGCTCTCCGAAACCGACACAAGAGTGCTCAAAAAGCTCGGAATAAGGCTGACAACGGAGCCCGTCTACGAGACACAGAGGCTTTACAGGAAATAAGTTTTTAATTAAGAATTTATCGGGCAGATAAGTTGATTTTTACATCAACCTATCTGCCCGACCTTTTTTCAATTTAATAAGAACGTCACCAGTTATTATAGTGTTGATTCATAATGAGCAGGGGGTAGTCCTTGTAGCAGAAATTCTTGTCGATTGTGCCTATGCCTTCGATTGAGTTTGACTCGAGGTAGTTTGTCGAGCCGCCGTACTGCCATATTCCGAGGGTGCCGCCGTCGTAGCTGCACTCGGTGTTCCACTGGGCGAGCCAGATGTCGAACTCGCTCAAAAGACTCTTGTTCTCCACCTTGCGAACCCAGCTCATACTCATATAGAGCATCGGGTAGTAGCCCGCGTCCCTTATTCCCGTGAGGTAGGTCATACAGATTTTATCGAGTGTTGTCTGAGACGGCATTCCGTGTTTTTTCTTGTAGCCGTCCGCGTCCTCCATATCAAAGGCTACGGGAAGGGTCGGCTTTTTGCCTTTAAGGAGACGGAGGGTGTGCTGTAACTCGGACTTTGCCTCCTTGACCGTAAGAGCATAGGAATAAAGATATACTCCCCACGGCATTCCCGCTTCCTCGCACTTTCTGACGTTCTGCTCGAAGCGCTTGTCGTCCTGAGAGGTCGTGTCGTTGCCGAAGCCGCAGCGAATCATCACGAAGTCGTAGCCCGCGTTTCTTATTTTCTCGATGTCGATGTCGCCGTTGTGGTTGGAAACATCCACGCCCTTTTTGGCGGTGAGGGGGACGTAGACCTTTGCGACGATTTTCTGAATGTGGGTGGCGTCGCGCACGTCTACGAGGTTGTCGTAGTTTGTGTCGGCTTTTTTGAGACCTTCGCCGTCGAGCGAGGCGATTGAAGCGATGTGACGCTGGAGGTCGGTAGCGTCGCGAACATCGACAGCCCCGTCGAGGTTTACGTCGCCGATAAGATAGACGTCCTCTAAACCGACCGCGCCCGCGCAAATCAAGCCCGAAAGCGAAATCAAAAGGCTCAGAAAGAGAGCCGACAGCTTTATGGAATATTTTTTCATAGTACTCTTCCTTTCGGGACTATCATACCACAATAAAATGAAAATGTCCACAAGAAAGCACGCGCAACCGGGCGGGCAATTCAAATAAATATAAAGTTTCCTGTCAAACAAAAAACCCGCCTGTCAGTACAAGCGGGTTTTATCATATCATTGTACAATAGCGGCAAAAGGAGGGAAAATTGCCGATTATCAGCCCTGTGAGGGAACCTCGGGCAGAGTCGCGAAGCCTGCGGCCAAATCCTCGTCTGTGGGGATGTAGTCTGTCATTTCGCCGTCGTTGAACTTCTGGTACGCAACGAGGTCGAAGTAGCCTGTGCCTGTGAGACCGAAGAGGATAGTCTTTTCCTCGCCTGTCTCCTTGCACTTGAGAGCCTCGTCGATTGCGGCGCGGATCGCGTGAGCGCTTTCGGGAGCGGGAAGAATACCCTCTGTGCGGGCAAACTGCTCCGCAGCTTCGAATACGGAGCTCTGCTCAACGGCTGTCGCCTTCATAAGACCGTCGTCATAAAGCTGGCTGAGAACAGTGCTCATACCGTGGAATCTGAGACCGCCCGCGTGGTTAGCGGAGGGGATGAACTTTGAGCCGAGTGTATACATCTTCGCGAGAGGACAGATGTTGCCTGTGTCGCAGAAGTCGTAGGCGTACTTGCCGCGTGTGAAGCTCGGGCAGGAAGCGGGCTCAACGGCGAGGATTTCGTAGTCGTTTTCACCTCTGAGCTTTTCTCCCATAAAGGGAGCGATGAGACCGCCGAGGTTGGAGCCGCCGCCGGCGCAGCCGATGATCATATCGGGCTTTACGCCGTACTTGTCGAGGGCAGCCTTTGCCTCAAGACCGATCACGCTCTGGTGGAGAAGAACCTGATTGAGAACGGAGCCGAGCACATAGCGGTAGCCCTCGTTGGAGGTAGCCGCTTCGACCGCCTCGGAGATAGCGCAGCCGAGCGAGCCTGTTGTGTCGGGGTTTTCGGCGAGGATTTTTCTGCCGATCGCGGTTGTGTTTGAGGGTGAGGGTGTGACCTCAGCGCCGTAGGTACGCATAACCTCACGGCGGAAGGGCTTCTGCTCGTAGCTGACCTTAACCATATAGACCTTGCAGTCGAGTCCGAGGTAAGCGCAAGCCATCGAGAGGGCTGTGCCCCACTGACCTGCTCCTGTCTCGGTGGTTACGCCCTTGAGACCCTGATTCTTAGCGTAGTAAGCCTGAGCGATAGCGGAGTTGAGCTTGTGGCTTCCGCTGGTGTTGTTGCCCTCAAACTTGTAGTAAATCTTCGCGGGTGTGCCGAGAGCCTTTTCGAGACAGTAGGCGCGGACGAGCGGAGAAGGTCTGTACATTTTATAGAAATCGCGGATTTCCTGAGGGATGTCCACGTAAGCTGTGTCGTTGTCGAGCTCCTGCTTTACAAGCTCCTCGCAGAAGATACCGCTGAGCTCCTCAGCCTTGAGGGGCTGACCTGTCGCGGGGTTGAGAAGAGGCGCGGGCTTGTTTTTCATATCGGCTCTAAGGTTATACCACTGCTTCGGGATCTCGTTTTCGGAAAGATAAATTTTGTAAGGGATTTTTGTTTCTGACATTTTAATTGCTCCTTTGATAATAAATTTTTAAAATAGTAAAATAGTTTTTTGATGAAAGGAGCTTCACCATCGTTTAGTAAATTTTTTCATAAATCTCACCTTATATATTTTGATATATTTTAAACAATTTAATGCCGACACCGAGGAGCAGAGCTTATCCTCTTTATCCAAACCCTGACAGAGGAACCGTCGTAAGGGGGATATGCCCGTCCAGATAGGAACGAACGAGTCTGACGAGGAAAATAAAAAATATCCAAACCCTGACAGAGGAACCGTCGTAAGGGGGATATGCCCGTCCGGATAGGAACGAACGAGTCTGACGAGGAAAATAAAAAATATCCAAACC
>JAFNSO010000013.1 GCA_017384945.1 Ruminococcus sp.
AATACAATAAGACCTGTTTCTGATTTAAGAAACAATTTCGCTGATATCTCAAGGACTGTTCACGAAACTTCGCAACCGGTTTTCCTTACAAAAAACGGTTTTGGCGATATGGTCGTGCTGAGTATGGAAGCCTATGAAAATCTGCAATTTGAAAGCGAGGTATATTTTAAGCTTCAGGAAGCAGAAAAAGAAGCCGAGCTTAATAACAAACGCTATTCCCCGAAAGAAGTTCTGAGTTCCATTAAAGGTGAACTTAATGTATAAGGTTGTATTTCTGCCTGTCGCCAAACAGGATTTGCGCGAGATTGCATTGTACATCAGTAATGAGTTATGTAATCCTACAGCAGCAGTTAATCTAGTTGATGAAATTGTAGAAGCCACAGAAAATCTTTCAACTTTCCCCTACTCTCATCAGGTATATTATCCCATCAGATCATTGAAAAAGGAATACAGAAAATTTCCTATTAAGAATTATATGATATTTTATACCGTTGATGAACAGCAGAAAAACGTCACAGTAAGCCGTATAATTTACGCAAAACGCAACCTGAATTCTCAAATTACTGATTAAGCTTTTAGCAAAATAGGGCTGTCGCGCGACAGCCCTTTGTTCTATTCTATATCAAAAATTTTCATCAGTTTTTTAAAGGTATCCTGACCGTCAAGGCAGGTATCGATAAGATAGCCGGGTTCATTTTTCCATTCAGAGAGACCTCTGTAATAGAAGAGTTTCTTTGAATCCTCGATTATAAACGGGATAATTGAGTGGCGTAAGCATTCCTTCAAAGCAATGAGCCTGCCTACTCTGCCATTACCGTCCTGGAAAGGGTGAATACTCTCAAATTCATAATGAAATTCAATAATATCTCTTATTTCGATCTTGTCCTTGCTTTCATAGCTTGATACAAGGTCTTTCATTTTTTGAGGAACATCTTTAGGCTTGGTTGTTTCGTGACCGCCTACAACATTGGCGCGCTGTTTGTAATCGCCTACAGCGAACCATGATAGTGTTGAATCCTTTGTGCCCTGCTTCAAAATACGGTGCAGTTCCTTAATGTGCTGCTCTGTCAGAGGTTCCTCTGCAACATCAATTACATAATCAATCGCTCTGAAATGATTGACAGTCTCGATAATATCATCAACGGGAATCCCCTCACCTATATCTACAGTATTGGTTTCAAAGATATATCTGGTCTGATCCTCGCTTAGCTTACTGCCCTCTATGTGATTTGAGTTGTAGGTCATCCTAACCTGCAACTCATGATAAAGACCGCCTGACATTTGTATGCTTTTTTCTTCCTGAAGCGTTCTGAGCAGAGGATTGTCCGCAACTGTTTTATATAAATCATCAACCTCGCAGGATAGATAATCAGTTATCTTTTGAAGCACATGATCAGCTATCTTCTCTCCCCTATTCAGCTTTGCGATCGTTCTTGATGAAATGCCAAGCTCTTTTGTTAATGAGGATATCGTGATACCCTTTTCTTTTAGCTTGAGATATAGATTTTCATAAGAAATCATACAATCACCGTCTTTCTTTACTTATTATACACCAAACTAAGCGAAAAGTAAAGATTTTTAATGTTTTTAACTACTGTTTAAGTAGCATTCTCTGAGCAAAAAGCCCGCACGACTTACGACAACATTCTCAGGTTTGCGGATGATCCCGACGTCAAGGACGCGATTCGCTTTCTGCGTGAGCGCGAGGTAGTGCACTATCAACGCTTCGGCGAGAACCTGAGAATCCTCACCGACAAGCTTGACGAAAAGAACTTTTACGCCTTCAACCCGAGCTTTGATAAAAATTGCTTTAAAAACCGGATGAAGAAGAAATAATTCTTATAAGAAACTAAACGCAGCTTCTGTTGCGACGATATTAAAAACACAAGCGCGGTTTCCGTTAATTCGGAGCCGCGCTTGTGTTATAAAGAGTGTTGGAGTATTACCATTCTTCAATGTCAAACTTTGTCATATTACCGTAAAGAAAGTGTTCACATTCCTCATAGTTTTTGAACCTGTGTTCTTTTTGTCTGAATTCTTTGTCGTGATAAGGGTAATCCCTGTGAAGAAGTTCATGATAAATTACAAATTTAACAATTTCTCTGCTTACACTTTCAGAGTTTAGAATGTTGTTGATTTCTATTCTGTTATCGTTAAAAAAGAAACGACCATAGAAAGTCCTGTAAGGCTTATCTGTCCAGCTGATTGATGAAATACCGTCATAACTGCCACCGAACATTTCATCAATAACTTCATCAACAAGCTCATCAAGATTATAGCATGGAGTACGGTCAAAGGGAATCTCTTCTTCTGGGATTTCCTGCACTTTACTTCCGTAAACAGGCTGAGTTCCCTTGTAAATTTTTGCGTTTACAACCTTAGAGATATAATTGCGTATATCTCCGTATAATTCTTCAGCCATAGAGTACTCATTGTACCTCTGCTCGGCAAGCTTGAAAATATCAAGATCAAGAGTATCTGCTTCCTCAGCTACACAGACAGGGTCAATCTTCTTTCTGTCCGCAAACATATGGAGAATAGGTTTTTCTTCAAATCTTACCATATTGTCAATGAATATTCTAACATCATCCTCCGATGGTCTTACACTGTAATCAGGAAATAATTTCAATACTTTTGAATAATCAATTATCTCCCGGGAGGTTATTTGTCGGATATTCTTTTTGATATTCTTATATCCTCCGATTTGACTCTCAAAAACAAACAAAAAATAACTGTCTCCGTAGTTATCAATCAGCTCATACCAACCCACGGGAACAGAAATGATTTTGCTGTACCTGCTCTCGTTAATCGCCAGTGAGGAATATGCTTCTTTAAGTATTTTCCATGGGATATAAACTACATCGGTATTATTCGGAACATATTCTTTTTCGATAAACTCAGGTTCATCCTCGATCTCCCCAAAGTACCACTTAGGATTAAGCCATTTATTGAACACCGTCCATTTGTCGTGGAAATCAACTATGTTCAGGTTTTCAGTACCGCCTGACTTCACGCCTCTCATTCCTCTGCCAATCATCTGCAAAAGCAGACCTTCGCTTTGGGTAGGTCGCGTCAGGAACACAGTTTCAATATCGGGCACATCACTGCCCTCGGTCATAATATTTACATTTACAAGCACGTCGAGTTCATTGTTTCTGAATCTCTCAATAACAAACTTGTTATCCTCTTTTCCCGAGTAAATGCAACCACAGCGCACTTTGCGGCGTACTAACTCGTCACAAAGCAAACGGCAATGAGTTACGTTCATGGCAAATATCAGAGTTTTTCCGTATTTGTCGGCGTTGTTGAGATACTCGCCGAGTATCAGCTTGTTTCTAACTGCGGAATCTACGATTTTATTTACGACAGATTCGGGAAGGTTATGTCTTCTCCTTATATACGCCGCCTCGTTCTCGTCAATCCGTGGCTCAAAATTTTCATTCGTCTTAATCTCTACCGGTTGAGGGTTTGAAAGTATGCCCATAGATATAAGTTTACTCAGAGAAATATTATAAACTATATTGTTGTCAAAAAGCTTCAACAAGGCGGCGCTGTCATTATCGTTTGCGCGAACAGGCGTAGCGGTCAGTCCGAGCAACTTAGTATTCTTGCGGTACTTAAACAGAGCGCGGATAGTTTTATGGTATGAAGGAGCAAGGGTATGGTGAGCTTCATCAACCACAATCATAAGCTTCCCCTTGGTTATTCTTCTGAGGTGTTCGGGGCTGCGGCAGATTGATTGAATACTGCAAACAATAACATTTGTGTCTTCGTCGACGGATTTAATGCTCTGATGCTCGGATGAAATACAACTGATTTTGTATTTCTTTATTTGTGGATTCTCAATTTTTGAAAGACCCGCGAATTTATCAAAGCATCTTGCCGCCTGATCAATCAGCATATGACGGTGAGCAATCCAAAGAACTTTATATCCTCGGCTTATCATCTTTCTGATCAGAAAATACGAAGCAGTTCTGCTTTTGCCGCTTCCTGTCGGCATAACCAGCATTCCGCGCTGCTTATCCTGAGTTATAAAATGCTCTTCGAGCGCGTCGACCGCGTCCTTTTGAAAATCATATAAATCTATATCCCCGGCAGGAGTATATTTCATATTTATCTGAACTGACCATCTGTATTTCAGGTACTCGGAATATACTAAATCTTTACAGCCGCCTATCTCCGACAATGCCAGACCGTATAGATTCAGAAGTTCATTTGTTGAGGGCAACACCTTAAGTTTATCAAACTTTTCCTTTTGATTTTTTCCTTCGATTTCAAGTATGGAAAATACATTCTCGAAAACTTGAGGATACGCGTCAAAAAGCGTGTTCTCTATTATCTCACGGTATTTTTTTACAAACTTCAGATTCGGAATATCGCTGATTTCGTTCATCGTATTCGAGTAGTCTTCTAAATCTCTGTATCCGTATTCAATCCGCACAGATGGATCAGTTACGGGAGAGTAAATTACCTGACGCATAAATTCAGTGCCTTTTTCGCCGAAATTATACCAATTAAATTTGCTCATTTTAAATCCTCCTCTGTCATAAGATTCTTGCCGTCATAGTTACCGATTTGAGACAAAATCCTGTCAATAAACGTAGTCATCCTTGAGTCGTTGCCCGACGCGTACCAAACGTTAGCCCTTCCGAATCCAAAATTATATCCGTTGTGACCGCTTCGGGGAAAATCCCACTGATAACGGAATCTCTCACTCTCGGGAAGAAGAACACAGTCCTCTGCCTCAGCGACAAAGTTGTACCCCTGCTCATATCCGTTTTGGAATACAACGCACTGTTGCTCTCTGTAAACAGTCGCGTTGTTGTACCAGCCTACAACTCTCGTACCGCCGCTGCGGCGTGATCTCGCGCACCATACAACCGTTACTCCGTCCGCGAAGTTTTCTTTTTCCAGTGCCTGACAGCCGATAATTTTTTCAATAGCAATCCGTCCGAAGTCAGAATTCGTCATCACAAAACCAAGCAAATAGTTTTTACCTTCTTTGTCGGTTACTATGTCAAAGTTATATGATTCGTGCGCGTCCTTTTGTTCTTTGACGTATTTGCCGCCATTCTCAGGTTCATCAACACCATTGATTATTCCGCGGTAATACTTCATATACGCTATGTTGCAAAAAATTACAGGTCTCATTATAATGCCTCCTTTTTATTATGAGGCTATTATAACATCGATATTTTTGCTTGTCCAGAGATAAGTTTTCCCCTTTACATTTTTCTTTCTCTCATAGAGATTTTTTTGCCCGTACATTTTTCATAATCTTCTATAAAAGTGAAGATATCATCTCCGTCACGAACAGCGTTTATAAAAATATGGTCGCTGTCGCTTCCCGAAAGGGGTCCTCCTTCCGAAAGAGCAAAAAGCTCCTCTGCTTCTTCCATGGTCAAGTGCATACCGATACAAAACTTATACAATAACTCCCTGGTTATCCTTGCTTTTTTCTGAAAAATCTTCTTAAAGCTGTCCCAACTCTGCTGACACTGCTCGCTTACATATTCCGCCGCTTTGTATCGGCTGCAATCATTTTCGACTTCGTATTTAATAATATAACCATTAAGCTTATTGGCAAGCTTGTTCCGTTTTTCGGCAAACTCCCTTATTTCCTCGTCCGTGACCTGATAGGATGCTCTTTTATCTTTAGCACGTTTTCCGTTACTATTTTTATTTTCCATATCCATTTCATCCTCCTAAAAATTCATTATGCTTATACGTAAATACATATTAACGCGTCTTAAATCTACATAAAACACTTTTTAATTTTATAACTAATTATAACATCTACTAACAGCTATTTCAAACAGATTTTACCATTACTATATATTTATATGAAATCCTTGCTTAAATCTTCTATCCCCTGTTCATCTCGGCGGTAAGATAGAAAATTCTTGTGTTTATTTGAATTTACAGGTGACATTATTCCGTATGAATATCATCAAACGAAAAATTGATATACCTTATATTGACGGTCATCAGCCTGTAACATTGAAATCGATGGGGAATATTCAAGAAATCGGAATAACGAATAGTAATAATCACAGCGCAACTATTATGCCTTTATCAAAGGATAAATTCATTGTTATTTCTACAGGAGAATTAAAACAAGTTGAACATCACGCAACGGACAGAACCGAAAATTTGCGTAATCTTGAAAAGTCTATGCGAGTTTTATCTGACTTGATAAATGCTAATATCTCTCCCGAAAAAACTTATTTCTACCGCTTTATCACATTAACGTATAAAGAAAATATGCAAAATCCCGAACAGCTTTATATAGATTTCCGAAATTTTAACAAACGATTTAAAAGATTCATCGAAAAGCAAGGCTATAGCTATGAATATATTGTGACAATTGAAGCGTAGGAACGAGGAGCTTTTCACCTATATTGCATTTTTATTCTAATAAAAAAGCTCCTTAAAATAACAATTCTTTACTCACAACAACTGATTTATGGAAATAAGTAAAGATTTTAGAACATTTTTACTACTGTTTAAGTAGCATTCTCTGAACAAAAAGCCCGCACAACCTACGACAACATTCTGCGCTTTGCGGATGATCCCGATGTCAAAGATGTTATCCGCTTCCTCAGAGAGCGCGAGGTGGTGCATTACCAGCGCTTCGGCGAGAACCTGCGTATCCTCACCGACAAGCTCGACAGCAAAAACTTCTACGCCTTTAACCCCGAGTTTGATAAAAAATGTTTTAAGAATCAGATGAAGAAGAAATAATTCTTATAAAGAACTAAAACAGCGGAGACAGTTTTGCCTCCGCTGAAATGATATTTACCGTCTTTATATTTTTTGGATTGTCTGAATCGGCGTTTATTCTCACTCAAGCATTGTATTTTCCCCTAAAACAAATAGATTATATTATAACCAATATAATAATTATCCCCCCTGCCCACAATTTTTTCCACTATATTGACAAAGCTCAACCTAAAGTCTAAAATAAAAGTGAACAAATCATTACGGAGGCGCATCATGAAAAGAATTCTATCGATTATATGCATATTATCCATACTCACCGCGGCTTTTACATTTTCAGCCTTGGCAGAGACAAATATTTTACAGACCGATGTCAGTCAGGCAGGCGAAGGCTGTGTGATGGTCGGAATAAAGGGCAGCTATATCGCGGACGCCGCCGCGGCTGTTAAGCGTATTAACGAGCTCAGAAAGGAAGCCTGCGATGAAGGAGTAAAAGACCCGCGCGACAAAAGCAGAAAGCTCACGCCTGATGACTACAAGCCAATAAGCTGGTCGTCGGATCTGGAATACATAGCAAGAATCCGCGCCGCGGAGGCGAGCGTAATCACGGGTCATACGCGTCCGAACGGAAAGGACTGCTTCTCACTTTCATCTCCAAACGGAGTTTCTGGATGGGGCGAGGTTCTCGCGTGGAATTTCTCTCAAAATATGCTCGACGGCATAGAACAGTGGTACGAGGAAAAATACGACTGGATTAACAACACGGGAGGAGTAACGGGTCATTACACACAGATGATCGACCCCGATAATCTGTACGTAGGTCTCGGAACATTTTATTCAAAATACGGCGCTTTTCCAAACTGCACATCAGGTGAATTCAGTTTTGAAGAAAAACTTGATTCAAGTGAATCGAAGCCGCTAAAGGATTGCATACAAACGATTGAAATTCAGAAATCCTTACTGAGTTCACTCAAGCTTAACGCGCTTAACGGAATCGAAGAGCTATACCCGGGAAGCAAGATTGAATTAGAGCCAATATATGTTGTTAACAGCGACTTCGGAAGTTCGGCGGTCACGCCATTGGAGAGCGTTGATTGGAGCTCCTCGGACAGCTCGACAGTCTCGGTAAGCAACGGTAAGGTCGAGTGTAATAAAGCGGGCAAAGCTGTAATAACCGCGACCCTAAGCTCGGGAGATACGGCATCTGTCACTCTGAATATCCATAAGGATCAGCAAAAAATAACCGTAAAAGCAAAAGCTCAGAAGTTAAAGTCAGCTTCTCTTAAAAAGAAAACCAAAAAAATCAAAAACGCTTTTACCGTAAAAAACGCATACGGCAAAATCACCTACACCATCGTAAAAAACGGAACATCAAAGCAGCTTTATTCTAAAGTCTCAATAAGTAAAAACGGAGTTATATCCATAAGGAAAGGAAAATACAAAAAAGCGACATATAAGCTAAAGGTCAGAATAACCGCCGCGGGCAATCAAAGCTTTAGCCGAGCGTCAAAAACCGTTGCTGTAAAAATTCAAGTTAAATAATTCAACAAAAAATTCAATAAATGTTTTGCAATGGATTTAAAAATATGATATAATAAACAAAAATATCCTGCAAAGGGGCTGACAAGGTTGAAAAAACGAGCGAAAGTATTATCGGACTATCGGGCAGCCTTGTCCTGCCGCGCAAAAGGATTTAATTTGTAGTTTGACGGACGCTGTTACTGCGTCCGTTTTTCGTTTATCTAAGGAGGAATGTTTATGTTTAAAAAATCAGTCAGCCTCATGCTCGCTGTGCTCATGACTCTGAGCGTGTTTGTTCTCGCGCCTCTTACTGCGAACGCCGTGGATGAGTACGGAGTGGACAAGGGCTTCGGAAAGACCGTTGGTGATTACGGCAAATACTCATACGATGAGGACGGCAATATCCTTATGTCTGTCACAATGGATAAACATTTATTGTATACTGAGAACGGGATATCATATTTCAAAGGAACGAACCCGACGAAGATAACCTTCGGCGGCTTACTGCCGGAGGTACTCAGCGTGGGAAAAAGTATACTTATTTCCACAATGATATAGAGATGAAGGGTTACTGGCCTAATCATAGTCCGATCAAATATAACTTAAATATCCCTTACAGCGTAAAGGAGATAGCGGAAAGATCGTTCTGGGGCTTCGGTATATATGACCAAAAGAATGAACTTACCGGAGAGACCAATAGATATTATAACAATTACGGAGCGATCGTAAAGGTGCGCATGGGCAAAAACGTCAGGAAAATCGGCTACAGAGCCTTCTTCAACTGCGGCTTCACAAAGCTCATGCTGCCCGAGTCCCTCGAGGAGATAGGCAAGGAAGCCTTCGCCCGTAGAGAGAATTATTTAAAGGGTGAGGATTACATAAATCTTCAGACTGTATATATCCCGCCCAATGTTAAAACCATAGCCGAGGACGCCTTCGACGGCAACACGGGTATGACCATCTGGGGCTTCAAGGGCACCTTAGCCGAGACCTACGCCAAGGAACACGGCTTTAATTTTGAGAGCGCCTACGACTACACAGAGCTGCCCGACGGTACTGTAAGCCTCGATAAATGCAATATAAATACATATAAATTCGAGAAGCTTATAGATATACCCCTGAATGTGAACGGCAAGACTGTATCGGAGCTCGGCAAAAACCTTTACGTTGCAAAAGATTTCAGAGAACCCGGAGTAGCAACCGTGGGCGGCGTACAGTACGACCCGCCTATCGTCATTCCCGACACTGTGAAGAAGATAGGCTCTCGGGCTCTTCCTTGGACGTATCAGGAATTGGTCGTCAACCTGAAGAACGACGCGGAGGCTTCATCGACAGCGTTTTCCGAGTGCCACAGCGTCACGCTCAACCTCACCGGCGAAGGCAGTATAAATGACAACGCGTTCGATGAATGCAAAAACGTAAAACACCTGAATATCGGCGAGGGGATAAAGAGCATCGGGAAGGAAGCTTTCATGCTCGACGAAGACATCGAGACTGTGAGCTTACCCGATTCGCTGGAAACTATCGGAGATGAAGCCTTTTATAATTGCTATAAGCTCGGCGCCGACTCGGCGGTAATTATCCCGAAAAATGTCACCTCTATCGGGGAAGAAGCTTTTTGCGGATGTACGGACTTGAAATCGGTCATCCTGCCCGAGGGTCTTAAAGAGATCGGTACATTAGCATTCAGCTACTGTACGAGCCTCAGAGAGATAGTTATCCCCGAGAGCGTTACCAAGTTAGGCGTGCATGTGTTCGATAACATGGGCAGCGACTTTACTATGTACGTAAAACCCGGCTCCACGGCGGAGGCCTACGCCAAGAAAAACAATATCCGCTATATCTCCGGGATATTCAGATACGAGATCTACGGCGGCGATGATTACATAACCCTGACCGGCTTGGTATATGAGCCTACCGAACCTACCGACCTCGAGATCCCGACCGAGTACCTGTACAGAACGGTCTCGAATGTAATCGGGTTCACTAATATCGACGCGCTCAAGAGCGTAAGGATACCCGCAAGCGTTTTAAACATCGGGATCGCAGCCTTTACGGGCTGTAAGAACCTAGATTCCTTCGAGATCGACCCCGGGACCACAAAATACTGCTCCGTCGACGGATTCCTTTACAATAAGGACAAGACCGAGCTCCTGCGATGTCTTCCGGGCAAGATGGGCGAGGAATATACCGTGCCCGACGGAGTCGAAAAGATAAGCGGTTTTGCGTTCGACGGCTGCGAAAACCTTAAAAAGATAAATATCCCGAAAAGCGTGACGGAGATCGACAAATACGTGTTCGATTACTGCCCGAGCCTCGCGGAGATAAATGTTGCCGAGGATAACGAGAGCTTCTGCTCCGTCGACGGCGTGCTCTACACGAAGGACGGCAAGTCGCTCGTAAAATACCCCCGCGCCAAATCCGGAGCTGTATTCAGCGTACCGATCAGCGTCGATACGATAATGGGATCGGCGTTTTCGCGCTGCGGCGAATTAAAGGTGCTTACCGTGCCCGAGAAAGTAACGACCTTCGGCGACTGGGCTGTCTCTGGCGTTCCCGAGGATTTTGTGATGTCGGTAGAGAAGGACTCCGAAGCGGAGAATTACGCGAAGAACAACAAAATAAAATACGTCTATAGCGAAATACAGTCCGGCAAGGTCGGCGACTGCGAGTGGGTATTTGACAACACTTCGGGTGTCTTTACCGCCAAGGGTCCCGGAAAGTTCGACTGGGACGACAGCGTTAACGATATCCTTACGAAAACCAAGCATTTTGTCGCCCTGGACGGCGTAACGGCGATCGGCGATTATGTGCTTCTGAACGGTGAAGAGCTCGAGAGCGTGAGTCTGGCAGGTTCCGTTAAGGAGCTCGGCGAGGACTGCTTCTCGAACTGCCCGAAGCTGACGAATATAGAGCTGAACGAAGGCTTGGAGGTCATCGGCAGCGGTACTATCGCAGAGCTGCCGCTCCTGAGCGAGCTTAAGCTCCCCGGTACGCTGAAGGTGCTGAAAGGCTGCTCTAGCCTCGACAGCATTAAAAAGATCGACATTCCCGAGGGCGTTACCGAGATCAGCGGCGGTCTCTGCGTTCTTGGCTCGGTGGAAGAAATAAGCCTGCCCGGCTCGCTGAAAACCATCGGCGAATTCTCGTTCTCGGATGTACCTAAGATGAAGAAGATAACCGTCCCTGCGGCTGTCGAAACGATCGGCGAGAAATCGCTCGGCTACGCCGGCGGAAAATACATGGGCAAGGAGTTCACGATCATAGGAGAAGCAGGCAGCGCGGCTCAGAAATACGCCGGGGAGCACGGGCTGAATTTCGAGGTATTCGTAAAGCCCACCGAGCCGACCCAAACGGAGCCGACCAAGCCCACGGAAACCGAAACCACCTTACCTGTCGAAACGACGACCGAAGCCGCTGAGACTACCGAAACCACAATCCCCACCGACAATCCGACCGAAGCGACGGAAACAACCGAGACCACAGTCCCCAACGATACGACCGAGCCTGTCGAGACGACGACCTCAGAGGTCAAGCCGACAACTCCCGCGGGCGTTCGGGTCGTGAACTACCTCCCGAGCAAGGAGCAGTTTGAAAAGGGAAATATCGTCAAGCTCGTGATCCAAAACAGGGACAAGCAGTTTGCAATCTACAATATGACGGCCTCCCCGATGATTATTGACGGCGCGCCCGTCTTTACGGCTGAAATCCCCGAGAACACAGACCCGATTACGGTTCAAGTTCAAATCTACAAGGGCGAAACGTGGGTAGACCAGATAACCCTGACCCCCGAGCAGTTCAACTCAGCGCAGAGTAAAATCATAACCTCCGACGGCAGTGTTTACGGCGAAATAGCCCGACCGAGCCGACCCAGACCGAGCCTTCAACCGTCAAAGCCGAAAAGAAAGCAAACCCCGTAAAGGTCACCGCAAAAGCAAAGACCGTAAAACTCAAAAAGCTAAAGAAAAAGGCGCAAAAAGCCGCGACCTTCAAGGTAACGAACGCTCAGGGAAAGGTGAGCTTCAAGATTACGTCCGCTAAGAAGAATATCAAAAAATTCCTCACAATCTCCAAAAAGGGCGTACTTAAAATCAAGAAGTGGAAAAAGCCCAAGAAAGGAACCTACAAAATCAAAATAAAAATCACCGCCAAGGGCAACGACGCGTACAAGGCGAAAACAGTAACCAAGACGGTGAAAATAAAAATAAAGTAAAATTTTTCAAAGGAGGAAAACAATGAAAAAACTGTTGGCAATTCTACTGTCGGTACTGATGCTCGCGGGCGTTCTGGCTCTTCCCGTTACCGTCGGCGCGCAGGTGCAGACAAAATCGATTATGTTTACGGATTACTCCGAGCTCGGAATCGCTGCTCCGGAGGACACCTATCCGTGGAATCATTACGTCGTATCTCAGTTCGACGACGGAGATATCGTTTACGACACCTACAACGGCGCGGAGTTTTATCCCGAAAGCAATACTCTCGTGCTCAGTGATTTCACCTACAACGGCGAACACAACTGCTCTCTCCAAATACTCGGAATGGGCAAAATCACCGTTAAGGTCGAGGGCAATTGCCAGATTTCCAATATGGAGATCATCCGCTCCGACGTAACGATAACGGGTTCGGGAACCCTCAATATCAATGACCCTGTCGAGGGCGATTATTGGACAGGTACAGCTGTACGCGTTTCGAACGGAACATTGAAGATCGCTTCCGACGCGACAGTTCACATCATCAACAATCCCGACGTTCCCGAGCAGTATGAGATAACCCCGAGGCTGATGTCCTTTGAGTGGGCAAGCCAGGACAGTTCTCCCTCAGACGTGTTCTCTTACTACGGCGACGCTTCAACTGAACCTCAGTGGCAGAGCGAACCCTATGAAGAGGGCTACAAAAAATTCACAATGCTGGGCGACGAGATATCCTTCTATCCCAAGGGCAATGAAGAACAGCCGCAAGACAACGATATAAGGGTAAGCCTCTACTACGCGCCCACCGACGAGGAGCTCGCCGCGGGCTACAAATACAGTATCCTGATGAAGCGCGGCGACGATACAGCCTGGACTACAGGCAACTCCGCATACTCTTACGGAACCATGGCGACCTGCAAGGGACGCGAAATTTTCGGTTACAGATCAAGCTTTGAATTTGCGACGACCCCTGAGCTCTGGGTGCAGAGATATAAGAATGACAACGGTGAGTACGTTGACTGCGGCAAGGCTGTTACACTCACTAACGTTGACCTCAGAGAAATCGGCGATAAGGTCATCTGCCCTGACGGCTCCCTTGCCGAGCTCGACAAGCACACCTATACCTTCGCCTACGCTCCTACGGACAATGAGCTCTCAAACGACGATTATTACTTCACCGTATCCGTCAGCAACGATCTTTGGGACTATGAAACAATAGAGAAGGAGATCCCCGCTCCCAAGACTCTCAAATACTACGCCGTGACCGCAAACGACAACACAGGCGGAACCGAGTACCGCAAGGCGGGCGTTGTGAAAATGGAGCTCAATTTCACATCCTCAAAGGAGCTCACCTTCCACATCAAGAAGAAGAGCGGAAACTATGACAATACTATAAACTTCAGAGACGTTGATTTTGACGACTACAACGGCATGGTAGCTCTGCCCGACGAAACCGTAACAAACCTCAACGTCTTTGAGAATATCGAAGAGGACGACAGCGAGGGTATCGCTCCTCCTCCGGGCTCCACCGAAATTGAAAAGCCCGATCCCTCCGATTTCGATGATCCCGAGACTCCGTTCGGCTATATCAGCGCGGAAATCGGCGACGACAGAACAGAGATAGTAAATCTTTTCCACTCCGAGGAGGTTCATCCCTACAAGGGCTTGAGCTACGACCTAAAGACAAACACACTCACTATAAACAACGTAAACGAGCCCGATCTTGCTCTGGGCTTCGACGGAATGCAGCACATCAAGCTCAACATCGTCGGTACCAACGTCATAAGCGAAATGTGGTTCGCCGGCGCTTATCCCGAGTTTGTCGGAAGCGGCTCGATCACAATAAAACAGCCGTTGAGTAATTACGTAGACGCCGAGGTCATTGAGGCGGGCGTTATGCCGATCAAAATCGGCAAGGACGTCACCGTTAAGCTCAACGGCGGCAGCGAGGGCTGCGCGACTCTTTCTGTCGGCAGCTATACTCCCGAATACGACGAGTCCAAGCTCATTTCCTACGACGGCGGCGTATCCGAGAAGCCCAAGTGGGAGCTGCAAAGCAAGGAAGGCGGCATTTCCGGGAATTGGAGCACCGTTAACAGCATTAGAGTCCGCACAAAATTCGCCGCCGAGAGCATTGTGAAGCTCAACAACGATACCGAAAAGAGATATTTTGTTAAGAGTCTCAGAAACGTCGGCTACAACCCCTACAACGCTTGTCATTATTATCAGATTGTTGAAAAGGACGGCTATTGGTACGAGCTGGGCTACGGCGAAAATTACTGGGGCAAGGACTATATGTTTACGCCTCTTACCGTGGAGGAGCTAAATGAGCTGCCCGATACTCTCGTTGACAGCGACGGAATCGCCACCGCGTACCTTGCGACTCAGAGAGATTACGACAACTACGGTTACGTAAAGGACAATAAGCTCTTTGTATTCAGCTCCGAGGGCAGAGTGCGTAACCTGCTTATGTATCCCGATTATCCTCAGATCAGCTTCTACGGAAACGACGTTTCTCCCAAAATGATGTTCAGAGCCGTTAAGCAGATCGACGGTTATACACTCGTACGTCCCGAGGAGGAGTTCGAGACGATTGATGAGGGCTACGATAAACAGGCGGAGTTTTTGAAAACCAAGGGCTACGAAAAGTATATGAAGTCCGTCTGCTATCCCTACAGCTTTGAGTACACTCTTACGAATAACAGCATAACCTTCGGCTCGTTCGACGCTCCCACCGAGAGCACAGCCGCGACTTCGCCGCAGGAAACAACCGAGGCTACCGAAGCGACAACGAAGGCTCAAGAGCCCACCGAGGCTACCGAAGCGACAACAATGGCTCAGGAGCCCACCGAGGCTACCGAAGCGACTGCGGAAACTCAGATAATCACAAAAGCGACAGAACCTATCGCAACAAAGCCTATTGCAACAGAGCCTATCGCAACTGAGCCTATTGCAACTGAGCCTATCGCAACAGAGCCTATTGCAACAGAGCCTATCGCAACAGAGCCTATTGCAACAGAGCCTATCGCAACAGAGCCTATCGCAACAGAGCCTATCGCAACAGAGCCCGAGACCACGGAGCCCGCGGCTACCGAGCCCGAGACTACCGTTCCCAACGAGGACGTTAAGACCGACATTACAAAAGCGGTAGTAAGCGGTATCAAGAACAAGACCTTCATTGATAAGGCAATCACCCAGGAAATAACTCTTACATATCAGGGCAGAACCTTGGAGGAGGAAACTCACTACAAGGTCAGCTACAAGAAAAACAAAAACGCAGGTAAAGCCACAGTAACGATCACAGGCATAAACACCTGCGAAGGAGTTATCACAAAGAGCTTCATTATTTACAAGGCGGCTAACCCGATGACCGTCAAGGTCAAATCAAAGTCTGTCGAGGCCTATGCTCTTAAGAAAAACAAAAAGACGGTAAAGAACGCCGTTATCGTTAAGTCATCAAAAGGCAAAGTAGTTTACTCCATTGAAAAGAAGAAAGATAAGAAGAAGTTTTCAGTCTCCAAAAAGGGCGTCATTACAATCAAAAAGCGCAGTTACAAAAAGAATTCAACTATTAAGGTCAAGCTCAAGATAACCGCCAAGGGCAACAATAACTACAAATCCATAGTTAAGACCGTGACGGTAAAAATTAGAGTAAAATAAGACGCAAGCTTTAAAAGAAAAACAGGAGCTGTGAAGAAATTAAGGGTAAAACCTCATTTCTTCACAGCTCCCTTTCTTGTACTGTGCTTTCCGCAAAACGGCGGAATCAAGAATTTTCTATAGAAGTTGACATCTGTAATTGACGCGGGAACTTCAAAGCGTTTTGCTCTACTGTAATAAACTGACTGCAAAATGATTTATGTCGGCAAGAAATATCCTGCCGTAACTCCGACAACGGCTGAAAGCAGGATTATAAGAATCGGGTGTAGCTTTTTGAACGCAAGAACGACCGCCGCGGCAAAAATACCGAGCGATACATAAAACTGTACTGTGCCGAAAACCGACACGCTCAATCCCGTCGGGAAAAATACCGTTTGCGAGAGTGAAAGCAGCGCCGCCGCAATCAGCCCGACCACAGCGGGTTTCAAGCCGTTCATCGCTCCGACGACCAATTTGCTGCGTTTGAATTTTTGATAGCATTTTGCGACAATCAGTATAATCACAAACGACGGAAGCACCACTCCGAGAGTCGCGCATAAGCTGCCGAAAATGCCGCCTGTCCGTGTGCCGATAAAGGTCGCGATATTCACCGCGAAAGGTCCGGGAGTACTCTCGCTGACGGCAATAAAATCTATAAGCTCACTCTGATTCAGCCAGCCGTGAGCTTTTACTTCCTCCTGAATCATCGGCAGCATCGCGTAGCCGCCGCCGAATGTAAACATTCCGATTTTCAGAAAGGAAAGGAACAAATCAAGATAAATCATTTCTTGTCCCTCCTGCTCATAATCAACGCCTGAACGATTCCCGCCGCCGCGCAGGTCAGTATCACAAAGACGACGTTGACGGGCAAAAACGCGGTCACAAAGAACGCGCCGAGCATAATCAGGTAAGCAAAAATCCCTTTCGGGCTTTGCTTGTACATCATATACAAGGCTTTGACTATCAACGCCAGAACGCCTGCGCGTATGCCGTTGAAGGCGTACCGAATCCAACGGATATTTTGAAATTCCGCAAGAACAAAAGATATTACGGTGATAATCGCAAAGGACGGAAGCACTATGCCGACGGTTGCCGCCAGCGCTCCCGAAAAGCCGCCGACTCGATAACCCACAAAGGTCGCCGCGTTTATGGCTATAGGTCCCGGGGTAGACTCGGCTATCGCGACTATATCAAGTATATCCTCGTCGCTTATCCACTTTTTATTTTCGGCGGTCTCACGCTGAATAAGCGGAATCATCGCGTAGCCGCCGCCGAAGGTAAACAGCCCGATTTTCATAAATGTGAGAAAGAGGCTGATTATATTTTGTATTCGTTTCATTACTTTTCACTTCGTTTACTGCTTTGTTTACGCTTTGATACTGTTTTCAGCGCAACATCATAGCGAGCCTTTTTCCGAGTAAAACTCCAAAAATGCAAAACGCCGCGCTCAGTACAACATAAACGCTTCCGAAAAAATATGATTTCTTTTCAAACAAAATTAATGCCTCGAGCGAAAATGTCGAGAACGTCGTAAAGCCTCCGCATACGCCCGTTTTCCAGAACAGAACCGTATTATCGGATACGTCGCTTTTGCTGCTGACAACGCCTACGATAAAGCCGATAAGTACGGCGCCGATGATATTTGTTATAAGCGTCAGCACAGGAAACTCCGTTTTAACGGGAATAAGGCCGATTGCGTATCTTCCTATCGCTCCCAACGCACCGCCGAGGGCTACAAACAAAAAACTCATTTTCCGATCTCCGTAAATCTACATATTTTATTAAATGATACACCAAGCGGAGGCAGTTTTGCCTCCGCTTAATCTCTAAGGTGTTTTAGTATGTATTGTTTTTGACAAATACCGATAACTGTTTGAATATGTTATAATCATCCCTGTTCGTGGAAACAAACACGTTATATCCTTTTTTCGGAGCAATCAACTCATAGGTAAGGTAGCTGTCAATACTTCCCTCGTGATTCCACGTCTCCTTTGAGTCGAACATAAAACCATAGCCGTACTTAATTCCCGAGCCCTGCGAATAGTCGGTGGTCATTTCGTTGATCGATTCCTCGCTCAACAAGGTATGACGGCGCAGGGAAGTCATCCACTTGTCCATATCGGCGGCGGTCGAGACAATGCCTCCGTCACCGAAGGCTACACCCTTGGTGTATATTTCGGCGGGATATTTGCCCGTAATCGGAGTAACCAGACGCGAACGATCAACAAGCTCGGAGCCTGTATCGGTGTCGTTCATATTAAGCGGAGCAAAGATTTTTTCTTTGACAAACCTTGTGAAGCTGATACCCGAGGTCTTTTCTACGATCTCGGCAAGCAGGAAATAATTTGAATTTGAATAGACGGTTTTTGTGTCGGGCGCAAATGTCAAATCCCTTGAAAAAATCCAGTCGCGCGTCGCCTTGCGGTTTTCCTCTTCGGTTGCCGAATCACTGTAATTATATCGGCTGTAGTACTCGTCAAGCGACTCATATTCGTTGGCGTAGTCGGGTATGCCCGAGCGCATTGTGAGCAGGTTCTTGACCGTTATTGTTCCCGCGTATTTATAATCGGGGAACCATTTGTCGATTTTATCGTCAACGCTGAGCTTTCCGTCCTCCTTCAAAAGCATTACCGCGGCGGCGGTGAACTGCTTGGACACCGAACCAATCGCGAATTGGCTGTCGACGGTAATGAGCGCGTCGCTGTCGTCGCTTATTGTACCGTTCGCAACCTCAAACAGGAGCTCGTCGTTTTTTGTGACTCTGACAACACCGCAGAATTTAAGGCTTTCCATTTTTTCCTTAATCATTGTTTTTATATCTTTTTCCTCATTTGGCTCGGACGCAGGCTCAGAAGAGGGCTCGGACGCAGGCTCAGTGGCAGGCTCGGACGCAGGCTCAGAATTGGGCTCCGACGCGGGTTCCGACGCAGGCTCCGAAACGGATGTTGAGGCTTTCTTTACGGTAATAATCATCTTTTTGCTTAGTTTTTTGCCTTTTGAGTTCTTTCCCTTGGTTGTAACGGTGATCTTCGCCTTACCCGCTTTTTTGGCGGTGACTTTGATATATCCCTTACTTACCTTTACATCTGCCACGGAAGGCTTGCTTGACTTTGCCGTAAAGCCTTTTGAAGCCTTTCCGCGAGTTTTTACGGTCACCTTGTAAGCCTTTGTCAATGTCTTTTTTGATGAAGGAATCGTAACAGTCGCCTTCGACTTTAGTTTGATTGACCTGACGCTGCCCGACGACTTTGCCGCTGCGTTCGCGGCAAGGGCGCCGCAGCAAACCGCGGCGCAGAGAATTACGCTTATAATCGATTTTATCTTCTTCATAAAAATCACCTGAAATCATCTTTTTTATCAGGGGCGATTCCTGATTCTTCGCATACTGCCTGCCGAAAGCACAGCACGCTCCCGATAAAACATTTTACCATATTTTCAGCCGCTTATCAATAGTTTATCGTACAGATAATCGATGTCCCGAGTTTGAGAAAAGCGCTTTAAGAAACAGATGAAATAATAATTCTGATAAAGAAAAAACAGCGGAGGCAGCCTTTGCCTCCGCTGAAATGCTATTTGATCTTGATTTTCACCGTCTTGGTAACTGTTTTTGACTTATACTTATCGTTGCCCTTGGCGGTAATCTTTATCTTGATTTTGTAGGTTCCCTTCTTCGGCTTTTTCCACCTTTTGATTGTGATAACACCCTTGGAGGAAAGCTTTATAAGCTTGCGGATTTTCTTTGAGATTCCCTTCTTTACAAGCTTGAAAGAAACCTTTCCCTGTGCCTTTTTGACGGTGATTGCCTTGACTTTCTGAGCCTTTTTCTTAAGCTTTTTGAGCTTCACAGACTTTTTCTTGACAGTCACCTTGATCGGGTTCTCCTTTTTACCGCTCGGCTGAGGTTTGACAGTCGGCTCGTTCGGCTCCGTAGCCTCGGTCGAGGCAGGCTCGGTTACCTCGGTTGAAGCGGGCTCTGTAGCCTCGGTTGAGCTTGCGGTCGGCTCCGTGGTCAGATTCTCCGTGGGAGCCTGAGTCGGCTCGGTCGGTTCGGAATAATATGTCCACGTCGGCTGAGTCGTCGGAGCGGGCTCGGTTGCGGGAGGTTCGGTTTCCTCGGTTTCGGGAACGGTGCACACTCCCCTCTCCTCCGAGGAGGTCATTATGCTGTATTCCGCCTGAACCGCGTCGCTCGTTTCAAAGCCGGTCTTTACGGCAATCGCTCTTACCGTTACATCCTCGAGCAGGGTGATTTCAACCTCTGACTGAGCTTTTTTGCCGTTTGTAGTGGTCGGAAGAGTACCGTCGGTCGTGTAGATGATATCCGCGCCGTCCTCACAGGTGAGCTTTAAGGATGTATATCTCTTAACCTTGCCCTCCTTAAGCGAGAACTCGGGAGCCTTGAGCTTTGTTTTGCCCTCGACCTTGAATATGTCGCCGTAGGGATTTTCCATACTGACGCCCGCGTAGCTCTTGAGAGCGCCGTCCACCCTTAGGGTTACCTCGTCGTCGGCGACAAGCTCGCAGCCGAGCTTCACGGTGCTCGTATAGCTCGGGGTCTCGCCGTCATATACGATGTTTGACGGAGCCTTTTCGCTGTCGAGCTTTTCGAGCGTAAAGGCGATTTCCTTTCCGTTATAATCGGTGAGTGAGAAGTTTTCGGGAACGAGCCCGCCTTCGTCCATATATTTTGTAAAGGTGATATACACGCCGTCGGTCTTGACCTTAACGTCCCTGACCTCGGGAGCCTTAAGGCTTACAAGCGGGATGTTTACATTGAGCTGCGGAGGAAGAACAGGCAGATAATTGCGGTCACCGTGCTTGACCTTCGCCTCTGCGTCGCTGTTGCTTGTGCCCTGCTCGTAGCCGTCCTTCTTCGCAATAACGAACCACTCACCCTCGGGAACATCCCAGCGGTAATAGCCCTTGCTGTCGGTGTGAACCGGATTGTCTTGTCCGAGATAGTCGCTGTCATCCCAGACATTCAGCATTTTTTCGTCGCTCTCGTAGTTATACAGCGTGACCTCCGCGTCCTTGACGGGATTCGAGAGCACAGCCTCGTACACAATACCCGACGGGTCATGAACATTGTTGACTGTTACATCAGCGCCCGCGGGCTCCTCGCCGCCGATCGGATCTTCGAGATTACCGCCCATTCCCGCGGCGACCTGCTTACGGGTTTTGATGTTAGCGCCCATATTCTGATGGCGCTTGCGGAGCTCCTCGTCCTGCTTGATGTACTCCTTCTCCTCCTTGTCCGCCTCGAGATACTCGGCGTATTCCTGGATAAACGCCATAACCGCCTGCTGAACCTTTTCATTTCGGGTATCGTTCGCGGCGGAAAGCAGGAAGCTGACGGAGTCAAAGGTCAGCGCAGCGAGCGTTCCGTACTCGGGAATGAGGCTCGATACCATCGAAACCCAGCCGAGGGAATCGGTGCAGCTCTTTGTGAAGCTGTCCTGAGTCTGAGCGTCCTCGACAGCCTTCTGGATGTCGGTGAGTCTGTCGGCGACCTTGCGGGTGCGTTTAATCATTCTGTCAGCCGCGTATACGTCGATTGAGTAGTTTCCGAGCGAGCCGCCGTTTGAGTCGTCGGAGGTAGCCTTCGCTACGGACTTGATATTGCCCCAGTAGCGCATATTGTCGCGCAGCTGCTTTTCGAGGTAATCGAGGCCGTCGTTAGCGCTACCGTTAGACTTGTGAGTGCTGTCGTTGATTTTGTTCAGAGCGAAGGTAACAGCCGCGCCGCCGATCGACTCTCTGGTCACGCCGACGGTGAACATACTCTTGCTGCCCTTCACGTAGTGCATAAGACTTTCGTCGATAACGTCAAGCTTGTTGAGCGCGATCGGATTGCTCCAGCCCCACTTCTGAATGTTGATCGGCGCGTCCTTCGGGATTTTGCAGGTGTTTGTGACAAAGGTATTTGACGCGAACTTGCTGTACGCGGCGCCGCCGATTGAAATAGCGCCCGAGGTCCATGTTTTCGCGCTTACCTTGCCGAAGTCTATGCTGAAATCAATTCCCGACCACTTGTTGCCGTCGCCGCTCTTTTTCTTTGAGGAGGTGCTTGCGGAGGTTTTTATACGGCTGTCGTTGATTGAAAAGACGTTCGCGGGGGTGTAGGAGTACGGAGCGTCGGTTCGGCAGGGAATCTGGCTCGCCGCGGTATGGATCGGTGACTTAGCTCCCGGGGAGATCGTCGCCGTCTGGAGTCTGAACCACCTCTTAGTCGTCGCGTCGAAGCAGTAGGTTACGTCGAGCTGAGAGCCGACCATTTTATCCGAATGATACAGACGCGGATCCTCCTCGGTCTTTTTGATACCGCTGTAGACCTTCTTTATCGTTTTTGACGGAACAGGCATCGCGTAATGGTCGTAGTAGAAGCTGCCTGTGAACATAAACATCGTATGACCAGTACTTTCGTCGGTGTAGGTTGAGCAGACATAGCCCTTGTAGCCGAGCTCCTGCTGACGGAGCTTGAAATTCTGCTTGGTGTATGTCCAGGGCTGAGCGTCGGTGTATGAGCGCAGGATGTACTTGTCCTCGGGACACTTCCCTGCCGCCTGCTCGGCTGAAATCGAGTTATAATTACCAGGTCCGTTGCCCTTGTTCATAACCCAGGTCATAACCTCGTGAGCCTGGTCGTTTGTAAGCGGAGTATCGTCCTCTTCTTCGGACTTGGTCGAGGTATCCTCCTTGTCCGAGGAGCTTTCCTTTCCTGTGGGAGTTTTTTCCTTGTCCGAGGGATGCTCCTTTAAGTAAGCCTTATAAAGCTCCTTCATCCACGAGACGTAGTTTGTGCCGTTCGAGTAGCTTCCGTCGGAGGTTTTTTCGGAGTTGACGCGCTTGAGCGAGCGCTCGACCTCGTATTCCTCTCCGTCGTAGGTGATCTTCGAGCTGTGGTCGGCCTGCTTTGAGCTGAACAGCACGTTTATGCTCTTTACAAGCTCGCCGCTGAGCTTGAGCTTATCCGTCTTGTAGCCTCTGTCGTCCTTTTCGGCGGGAAGGATGTAGGTCTTGTTCCTTGTGGTGCGGATTTTGAAGAATACCTTTCCCGTGACCTCCTTGCCGTCTATTGTATATGTGTTATCATCGAGCATATTTTCGTTATCGAAGCGAACGAAGAAAACGAAACTGTTATTGTCCACGGTTCGATAGCTGTAATTCGACTCACCCTTGCGCGGGAGACGCTCTGCGTCCGCCCAGCTCGAGTTTTTGCCCATATAAATATCCTTTATGACCGCCTGATCAGGGGTATAGGTGCAGGAAGCGGTCGCGACGGCGGTCTCGCCCTCTATAACGGACTCCGCTCGGATTTCGTGAAGCACCTCGCTGTCGGCAAAGGTGAAGTTACCCTTATATACGCCTGCCGCGTTTGACTTAGTTACGGCGCAGAGAACGTCGTTATCGTACAGTCTTACCTCGGTATATCCCGCTGTTTTTCCGTAGAAGAAAACCGGGTTCGGAGTGTAGCTCTTTATTCCCTTTTCATCGGTTACCTCAAAGCCCGCTACCTTATCCGAAACCTCAAGAGAAATCGAGGGTGAATAGAAGGTAGTGACGCTTCCCGCGCGCGTAGCATTGCTTAAATCATTTATTTTCTCGTCGGGATCGTCGCCCGTCTTTATAAGGACAGATACCGTCTGAGCGACAGTCGCCTTTGTCGCCGCCTGCTTGCAATAAAGGGTGATATCGAGCGGAAGCGACCAGTCCGCGTCCTTGTTGTCTCTTCTGTATATAACGTTATTGTCGATATTAACTCGGGTTCCGTTTACAGTCGCGTAATCGACCTTCTCGAACGAGGAGTTTTTCAGATTACGGCACTCAAGCTTTAAAGCCGTGACGTGCTTTGCGTCGATTGAGTTGATCGTGCCGTTGATTCGGTACTGCTCGCCGATCATAGCCTTGTCGGGACCCGTGAAGTAAGCCGAGGAGGTTCCGAGACTCTCGGCTCCCTCGGGGAGTTTTTCGGTGACGTAAACCGTCTTGCCCGCCTCTACGGTGAGCTTTTGAGTGATTATCGGGCTTGTATCCCATACGCCCTTAGTGATTGTGACGGTGTAGCTGCCCTCGGGGAGATCGACAGAGTTGATTTGTCCCGCGAGGAAGGTGCTGCCGTTTACGTGAACATAGTAGCCGTTGTAATCGTTGACGGGATTTTTGTCCGCGTCGGGCTCATACCAGCTTACGGTGCCCATTCTAACGGGAGTAAGCTCAGCCTCGGCGCTGCCGTCCTTGACGGTTACGGTGGTCTTTGCCTCTCCGACAGTATCGTCCGAGGTAAGCGTGATTTCACAATTGCCGTTCAAAACGCTTACGGGAAGAGTGAATCGACTTCCTCTTACTCCGCTGAGCTGAGGCCCGCCCAAGGACCATTTGATTGTCGCGTTTTTGACCTCTCCGTCGGTGATAGTCAGCGTAACGGCGCTTTGTTTTTCGAGAGTAAAGTCGGTTTTTTCACCGCTCTTTTTGACTGTCTTTCTGCTGCCGAAATATTTATCGGAGGAAACCTCGATTTCCGCCGGAACTCCGTCGATAAGACCCTCCGCCTTGTATTCGCCGTCTTTATCCGTGACGGTCATAAACGAGGTCGAGTAGTAATGGAAATCCTGAGAAACAGACACACGCGCGCCCTCGATGGGTTCGCCGTCCTCGTTCGTTACCTTGCCACTGACGGCAAAGCTTCTTTTGATCTGCTTGACCGAAAATACGAGCTTGTCGCCCTGAACGGTGAACTCGGGTTTTTCGGAGACGAGCGTATCCAGACCCTTCTCCGCGAAATAGAAGTTGCTCAACGTCGGAGTTGTATCTTCGGTAAAGGTTCTCGCGACGTAATTACCGCCGTCTTTGACCGCAACCTCTCTTTTTCCGTTGCTGAGAAAAACGGAGCCGAATTCGTCGGGAATACCGCTTACTGTGTATTTTGTAAAGCTTTCGGAGTCGATATCGAGAGTGTAGGTGTTTCCGTCACGGGAGGGATTGTCCTTTGAGACGATCTCGATATCGTCGAACATATCGTAGAAATAGGCGTAAACCCTGCTGACCTTGCCGCCGTCCTTGAGCACGTCGGGCAGGACGACGTAATCCTTCTCGCCGTCGTAATAGCAGGATGAATTTTCCTTGCTGTTTTCAAGCTCGGCAACAACAAAAAGAGAGCCGAACTTTTCAATCTTGGCTTTGTCCGTGAAGCGAACCAT
Source organism: Ruminococcus sp. (assembly GCA_017384945.1). Classification (GTDB taxonomy): domain Bacteria; phylum Bacillota; class Clostridia; order Oscillospirales; family Acutalibacteraceae; genus Ruminococcoides. The sequence goes on from JAFNSO010000013.1 coordinate 25,268, forward strand.
AATCGAGCTTTCGTTCGGAGCCACGCTCGGGTCGGACGGTGAAATACTGACGATGTTCAATGAGTTTTCCTCAACGGTCAAATCAGCCTTTGAGTTCTTGTAGGAAACGACGCAGCCTGTTGCCTCGCCTACGAGCTCGACCTCGTACTCTCCCGCGGGGAGCTCGCCGAGACTGTAGACGGAGTTCTTTGAGATTTTGCCGCTTTTCAGATTGAGCGTCTTAACGACCGACTTGTCGGACTTTTTTCTCGCGACAAGCTTATGGTAATAGCTGTCGTTTAAGGCGTTTTCAAATTTGACCCTGTTGTTCGGGTCGGAAACCTTTATGTAAATCGAAACGGAAGCGCTCTCCAATTTCTTTTCGCCGAGGGTTTCTACGGCGACGACGTTAAGGTTGTAATTTCCCGCCTTTTCGGGCTTACCCGAAAGGGCTCCCTTTTCGTCGACGGTGAGCCAGTCGGTAGCGCTGCCCGAGAGCTTGTAGGAGGTGATTTCACCGCCGTTCGAGGGCTTAGCCTCGAGCTGAGCGGAGTATCTTCTGCCTGTAACTCCGTTTTCGAGCTTTGCGGTCAGAACCTCCGGCAAATCCTCAATAACAGCATCGGAGGGATAAATGCTGACGCTGTCGAGCGCGTCGTTGTTGTTGTCGACAATACTCCATTCATCCGTAAGGTGGTAGGTGTCAACGAGCTCGTAATCGGAGTCGACCATATCGTAGGTGACGTTTCTGTAGTTCTCCTTGAGCTCAGGGAACCTCGGGTCGTCGTCCCAGATCAACTTTTGAGTCAGCGTCGTCTTGATGATAAGGTCGCCGTTTTCGTCCTCCTCGAGCGCCATAAGCGTGAACTGAAGAGCCTCGTGCTCGGCGTTGTCGGTGGTTCGGGTGGCGGTGCGCAGAATCGGCTCGTTGATTCCGAAGTAAACCGTATTCTCGAAGTCGCTGTAGCTTGAGTAGGGCTTGTTCGGATTGAAGAATACATAATAAGGAGACTTGAGTTCCTTATTATAGTGCCACGGGAGCTCAGCCTTCTGCATACGGATCCTTCCCGCCTTGCCGCCGTTCTTCTCCTTGCCCTTAAAGACAACGGGCTTTTCGGCGGTTGTGGAATTTACGGAAATCGCTTTGCTTCCCTTGTAGGACGCGTTCAAAGTAACGTACTTGTCGATTGTGAGCGCAGCCTCGCAGCCGTTTCCGTAAAGACTGATTCCGTAGTCTTTCACGTTCAGCGTTCCTGTACCGCAAATCGTAATCGAGCAGTCGCCCTCGTAGCCGAACGCCTCGAGGGAGCTTATGGTGCTTGTGCCCGACAGACTGATCTTGAAATCATCGCCCATATTGCAGATTTCAAAGGTTCTTTGAGCGCCGTTGAAATCCTTGAGCGTGAGTGTGTTTGAGTTCAAATCATAGCTCACGGCTCCGTCAAACAGGCTGTTCGCGCCGTGGGCGTTAGTGTACGCGTACAAAAAGCCCTCGGAATAGTCAGAGCTCGGAGCCTTTGCTTCCTCGTCGGTTACGGCGACGTAGGAATGCTTTGAGTCAGGTGAGTTCGCGGCCGCGGGTGTGTTCGACTTCTGAGCAGCCAGCGCGTTTATCGGGACGAGCGACACGCACATTATGACAGCCAAAACAATCGAAACAGCACTGAGCAGCCGACGCTTTGTTTTGTTCATAGTAATCCTCCTTTTGATTGTATAAAACCGATAGATTTGTTGAATATTTTTGTATATTTTTCACTTATTATATCATATTGTATTCAGAATAACAATACCGTATCAAAAAAACAACGCAAAAAATCGGCGCCCGCTGACAATTCGGACGCCGAAACAATCATTTATCGCTTATTTTCTTTTTCTTTCCTTTAATTTGTTGGGAAGCTTTACTATAAAGCTCAGACCATCCCCCGAGGGGATCGCTTCAATGCTGCCGCTGTGGAGCTTTACTATTCTCTTTGCTATACTCAGTCCGACTCCGTGACCTCCCGTTTTTGAGGTTCTGGACGAGTCGGGGCGGTAGAATCGGTCAAAAAGCTGGTTGTAATCGACGCTTTCGTCAATCTCGCAGGTGTTATACACCGTCAGTCTCGTAAAGCGCGGTTCCCTTTTCAGGCTGACTTTGACCTCTCCGTTTTCGCTGACATACTTTGAGGCGTTCTCAGTCAGCACCGAAATCAGCCGCTCGAGCTGCGAGGGGTTTCCGTTTAGAACAACGTCGGGCTGGATTTCACGCGAAAGAGCGGCGTTTTTTCCGCTGAATACCTGCGCGAAGGAGTCGAGAGCCGCGTTCGTCTTTTCGCTTAAATTGACGCTCTCTATACCCGAGATCTCCTCGACCTCCTCAAGACGGTTGAGCGTCAAAAGCTCGTCAACAAGCTCGCTTACCCTCGCCACCTGAGAGGTTATATTTGAAATCCACTCGTTTTCGCCGTCCTTAAAGGCGAGCACCTCGGCGTTCGCGGAGATAATCGCAAGCGGAGTTTTGAGCTCATGGCTGGCGTCGGTGATGAACTGCTTCTGCATTTTTGAATTTCTCTCAAACGGACGCACGATTCGCTTTGAAAGAAACCAAAAGACGAGCGTAATCATCAGCACAAAGAACACCGCTACAAGCGATAGAATCAGAACAAGCTGTCTTGTCGAGCCAACCTCGTCGGAATTGTCGAGAAATACAACGAGCTTTCCGTCCTCGCTTACCCGATAGCGGTAATTATCGAGATAGCCGACGGAATCCTTATTCTTTCTGACCTTTTCAGCCATAGAAAGCGCTTTTTCGCTGTCGATTGACGCGATGTACGACAAATCGCTGTGCTTGCCCTCGTCGTCGAAATATACCGAGAAGAAGCGCAGACGGTACAAGGTCTCGTTGCCGAAGAAGTCCCCGTCGAACAGGGCGTCGCGGTTCTTGAAATCCTTCTTTTCGGGAAGCTCGCCGTCGTTTTCAACAATCAGCAGTGTCATTGTATCTGCGCGTCGGGCAACCCGAAGATTAAGCGAGATACCCACGAACAGAACGGTCAGCAAAAACACCGCCGTCGCGGAGAGCAGCACGCCGAAAACGATTTTTCTTCTCAGCTTTTTCATACGTTTTCTCCCAGCGCGTAGCTCTCACCCTCAACCAGAATCCCGATTTCGGAATGAATCTGTCTGAGCTTGTTTTTAAGGTAAAATATGTACAGCTCCGCCTTTTCGGGGCTTTCCCTGCCGCCCCAGACAGCGCTGTTGATTTCCTCGGCTGTAAAATAACGGTCCGTGTTTCGTATAAGGAAGGTCAGAAGCTCCGCCTCGGTGTTGTTAAGCCTGAGACTGCCCTTGTCGGACTTGAGCTCGCAGGTGTTCGAGTCAAGCTCGATGTTCGAGCGCTTCAAGGTCGAATAGCGGTAGTCGCTCTGACGGCGAAGCATTGAGCGAACCCTCGCGACGAGCTCCTTCATTGCGAAGGGCTTTGAAAGATAATCGTCCGCGCCCTCGCTCAGTCCCGCGATCCGGTCGTCGACCGCCGCCTTCGCGGTGAGCATCAGAACGGGTACGTGGACCCCGTTTTCGCGCGCTCTTTTGAGCACCTCGATCCCGTCGACCTTCGGCATCATTATGTCGAGTATCAGCGCGTCGAAGAAATCATTTTCAAGCGCGTCGAGCGCCTGTTGTCCGTCATAAACGGGCGTGACGGAAAAGCCCTCCATTTTCAAAATCTCCGCCACGGCGACAGAAAGCTGTTTTTCGTCCTCGGCGTACAGAATTTTCATCGTTTTACCCCCTCTGAATCAAGTCCCGTATAGTCTGCATCGTAAGGTCGGTGGACGCCATTTCATCCGCGCAGCGTTTCAGCTCGTCAACGATAAGCGAGCTGTTTTTTACGCTCTTCTTGTATTTGAGCTGGTGCTCAAGGCTTGCCCAGCAATCCATAGCGATCGTGCGAAGCTGGATCTCCGCGTCGACCGTCTCTATCCCGCCTACACCGAACGGTAGAGTCAGGATAACGTGCAGACTGCGGTAACCGTTGGGCTTCATATCGGCTATATAATCCTTAATTATTTTAACCTTCCAATTTGGGTTTGCCTTGATCAGATCGAGAACGGTATAAATATCGCCGATAAAGTGCGTGATCACTCGCGCTCCGACAAGGTCGGAAAGATTTTTCAGTCCGCTTTCGGCGGTTTCCTCGAGACCGGAACGGCAAAGCTTTTCCCGAAGGCTGTCGGCGCTCTTTATTCTGCACTTGATGTGCTCGGCGACGGCTGTCTCGGAATCGGTCCCGAGGCTGTCGAGCATTTTCTGAATTTCCGTGAGCAGAAGGGTCTTGATTTCCCCGAGTTTCTGCGCGTATTCTCCGTAGAATAATAAGTCATCCCTCTTCATTTTTGTACTCCTGAAGCCTTTTTATATCATTATACTTTTTACTATAAAAAATTTCAAGCGATTTACGCTTTTTTCAATTCATAGGTTACGTCGCTCGCTGCCGCAACGTCTGCCGAGTGCGTAACGATGATCACGCATTTGCCCTCGCTTGCGAGCATTTTGAAAAGACCGATGATTTCGTCCTGAGTTTCCGCGTCGAGATTTCCTGTCGGTTCGTCGGCAAGAATCATGCTGGGATGGGAAATGACGGCACGGGCAATGGCACATCGCTGCTGCTGACCGCCCGACAGCTTGAGCACCCTGCGCTTTGCCTCGTCGGCGCTCAGCCCGACCTTGCCCAGAAGCTCGAGGGCAAGTTCCTTTTTGGGCGTATCAAAGCTTTTGCCCGAAATATCCATTGACAGCACCACGTTTTCAAGAGCGGTCAGATGCGTGAGCAGATTAAAGCTCTGAAAAATCACTCCGACGTATTTGCTTCGGAATCGGTACCTGTCTATTTTTGCAACGTTTTGATCGTCCAGAAGGATTTCGCCGCCTGTCAGTCTCGCCAGACTCGAGAGCACAGACAGAAGGGTCGTCTTGCCCGCGCCCGATTTGCCGACGATTGTATATATTTTGCCCGCGTCAAAGTCCATACACACGTTATCAAGGACGTTTTCGGAGCTTTTTTCGTATCTGTAGGATACATTGTTTAATTTTAGCTTACTCATAACGGTCTCTCCTTTACGATCTATTTGAAAGAATTTTCAGCGGTTCATATCTCATTATGCTTACAAGCGCCGCCAAGCCTGAAATCAGAATCAAAAACAAGCCAACAAGCGCAAGCTCGAGGATAACAAAAATGTTCGACGCGCTTGAAACGCTGTCCACATATTTTACTGCCGACGAGACTCTTCCGAAGCCCTGAGGCGGCTCAGACATACCGCTGTCGCTCTTATCGTTTTTGAAGCCGAAATTGTCGTTTACTTTATCCTGAGACGACTGACTGCTGCTTATCTGATTTGCGAGCAGAGTATTAGTCAACGGAACAGATACCGCCGAGCCTATACTTGAGCCGATGATCATCGCGATCATTGTAACAATAAAAATCTCGGTTATGAACTGCAGGGCTACCTTTGCTTTTTTCATTCCGATCGCCGTCAGAACGCCGACCTCGTACTTGCGTTCTCTGAGGTTAAAGATATTGAGCGTAATCAGTATGATACCGCCTACTCCGAGAACGATGAAGAAGAACCACATCGCCGTACTGCTGAGGGTATTGAGCGGCGTCAGGCTGTTTTCGTACGCCTGCAAATCGCTTGAGCTCACCTTGTAATCATCGCTTAGTCCGAGGTCGTAGACCTTCTTTGAGAACTTCTCGTAGTTTTCAACATTTGCGAAGGTGTAGGTGAACGCCATATTTTCGCTGAGAACAGCGGAGGTCTCGTTGCCGTCACTGTCTGTGGTCTTGTTATCAGCCTTTTCGGATGCTTTGATAAGCTTTGAGAACGCCTTGTAGCTCATATAGATGTTGTTTGCGGGGTCGTTCATCCTGAATCGGTTGTTTTCCTCGGAGGATGAATCCGAATTTGTATATATTCCCGTTATTTTGAGCTTGTAGGTTTCCTTCTCATAGCTCGGGTTTGCGAGCTTTATTGTATCGCCGACCTTGAGGTTGTTATAGACGGCGAGCTCGTTTGATATGATACACTCGTAATCCGAGGACGAAAAGTCAAACATACTGCCGTCGGTTATCTTATAGCTTCCGTCCTCGCCGAACATTGAGAGCATAGCGTCGCTTGACGAATAGCCGGTGATCGAAAAGTCGCCCTGATTGACCTGAAACGGCATACCAAAGGACTTTGAGCTGTCAGAGTCCATCTGAGGCGGCTGACCGGGCATATTGCCGTTCTCTTGGCTGTCGGAGCTTTTGCTGTCGGAGTCTTCGCTGTCCTCGCTTGTACCGTAAGGAATCAGATCGCCCGTCGCGTCGAGGGAAATAGCTCCCGAGTAATAATAGCCGTCGGACTTGGTGAGCGCCTTGGTGTATTTCATATAATCGTCAAGAGTCAGCGACGAGCCCTGGAGCACATCAAAATCAAACTTCCCGCGGTCAAAGCCTTCGTCGGAATCGGAGTCGTCGTTCTTTGACATCTCCTCCATCGCCTTTTTCCTGTCGAATGAAATCTGAGCGGTCACATTAAGGCTGCTCAGGGTGTCCTCTCTTGCCGCCTCGGCAGCCTGCTGAATAGACAGCGCCGCGCAGGCGGAGACGGAAATGATCAGAACGATCACTCCGATCAGGATATTTCTCAGTTTGTTACGTGTTATGCTTTTTAAAGCGTTTTTTATTATATACATTTACACACGCCTCCTTGTTTTTTTATATCTTACAGTAGTTTTCTTTATGTTTTATTGAAATTTTAAAGCTTCACAAAGACTTCACACAGAATTCGGCACCCGCGTTATACGGGTGCCGACGTGAGGGGTATATAGCAAATGTCGTATCGACACTTACCTGACCTTTACTTTTACCGTCACGGTTTTTGACTTTGCCTTATAGGAGCTGTTGCCCTTGGCGGTGACTTTTACCTTGATTTTGTAGGTACCTTTCTTTGTGCCCTTTTTGACGGTGATCGTGCCGTTTTTGCTAATTGAAAGCTTTTTTGAGCCGCTGAGCTTTTTGTAGCTTACACTGCCCTGCGCGTTTGTGACGGTGATTGCGTTTTTGATTTTAACCGAGGATTTTTTCACCTTGGACGCCTTGACTGATTTGGACTTGGAGGCCGCCTTGATTGTGTTGGACTTTTTGGTTTCCTTTTCCGAGGTCTGAGTATCGGTTGAAGAGTTTGACTCGGTGTCCTCTGTCACGGTCGGACTTTCCGATGAAGGCTGAGCTGACTCCGTAGTCGGCTGAGTTGAGTCGGTCGACGGTTGAGTTGTATCTGTCGACGGCTGAGTCGCGGGCTGCGAGTTATCCTGTGACAGCTGTTGGCTTTCGCCTGTCGGGGGCTGCTGCGGGTTTCCGTTCGAGTCTGTCGGGGGCTCGGGAGGAGTCTGCTGTCCGTTGCTGTCGCCCGAGGGAGGTGTCGGCATTTGTCCGTTCTCTCCTGTCGGCGGCTGCTGGGGGTTGCCGTTCGAGTCTGTCGGGGGCTCGGGAGGAGTCTGCTGCCCGTTGCTGTCGCCCGAGGGAGGCGTCGGCATTTGTCCGTTCTCGCCTGTCGGGGGCTGTTGCAGGTTGCCGTTCGAGTCTGTCGGAGGCTCGGGAGGAGTCTGATGTCCGTTATTGTCGCCCGAGGGAGGCGTCGGCATTTGTCCGTTTTCTCCTGTCGGGGGCTGTTGCGGGTTGCCGTTCGAGTCTGTCGGGGGCTCGGGAGGAGTCTGCTGTCCGTTGTTGCCCTGAGAATTCTGATTATTGTTATCCTCGGCGGGCTCGGTTGTGCTCTGAGTATCGGACGAGGTTGCTTCCTCAGTCGCGGACTGCGGAGCGGTCTCGCCTGTGCTGATATCGGTGCCGTTCACATAGAGCTTGTGACCGTTGAAGTTGATGTTTGAATAGCTTGTGTCTTCGTCGGTAAGGGACTTGACATATGTGTCTCCCGTGAGAGTGAGAGTCGAATCCTTCGAGAGTGTCAGGCTGACTGTTCCCTTATTTGCGTTGTTGATAGCGCCCTTGTAGGAGCTGCCGTCGGAAAGCGACATCGTGAGTGATGAAATACTGTCGACGATTATATCGCCTTCAACCGCCTGATTGCTGAGCTTGAGGGTTACGTCGCCGCCGTTTTTGCCGCTTGTGCCCCACTTTGCCGCCTCGATTCTCATAAAATCGCCGTCGGTGTTTGTAAACTTATTGTTGGTGAGCGTGATCACGGCGTCGGTGTTGGTGATATAGAAGGTGTCGCCCTTATTGGTTGTGATTGTGGAGTTTGTCGCCGTAAAGTTGCCTGTACCGACCGAAGCGTCGCCCGACATACTCTGATAGATAAAGATGTTTTTGTAGGTTGTGGAGTTGCCGTTGAGGGTATTGTTTGTGTCGGTTAGGGTCGTGTTATTCAGGGTTACGGAATTCTTACCCTCTACAACGACGCCCTCGGATTTGGTTGAAATGAGCTTAGCGTCGTTAACCGTAACCTCGGCTGTGCTGTAGATTGCGGGCGAGCCCTGACCGTTTGTGGTATAGGTTCCGCCGTTGACGGTCATCGTGCCGCCGCCTCTGTCGCTGCGGATAGCGGCTGAGGAATTACCCTGAGTTGTGACTGTCAGATTATCGGCGGTAAGCGTTCCGCCGCCTGTCACCATAATACCGCCCGAGTTGTTTGAGCTTGTATTGATTTCGGTGTTGCTCAGATTTATTTTGCCTGTGCCGTAAGCGAAAACTCCGTTCGCGTGAGAGCCGTTGGTAGTTACAGTACCGCCCTCGATATTGAGAGTCGCGCCGTTATACGCGAGCACCGCGGCGTTTGTGCCTGTGAAGTCGGAGTTTTCCGAGCTTTCACCGCCCGACTTGGTAACTGTGGCGTTCTTGATCGTCGAGGTTCCTCCCGATACAAGCAGAGCATTCTGACCGCCTGTTGTTGAGGAATAAGTCTTTCCTGTTTCCGTTGTTGAAGAGCTGAAGGTCGTCGCTCCGGAGTAGCTTGCGGAGGATGAACTGCTCTGACTGCTCGGAGGGCTTCCACCCGCCGCCGAAGCTGAGAGAGCGACCGCCGAGACCATACTTCCTGCCATTACCGTTGATAATGCGATTGATAATACTTTTTTCCTAAGGTTTTTCATTGTAGTTACCTCCTTGTCTTTGATTTGTATATATCATACAAGAGTTTTCTTAAAGTTTTATTGAAAAAACCGACTTTTTAATTTTTCACAAAGACTTCACACAGAATTCGGCACCCGCTTGATACGGGTGCCGAAGCTTGGAGAATATGGCAAATGTCGCCCTGACACTTACTTTACCTTGACTTTTACTGTCACGGTCTTGGACTTAGCCTTGTAGGAGCTGTTGCCCTTGGCGGTGACCTTTACCTTAATTTTGTAGGTACCTTTCTTTGTGCCCTTTTTGACGGTGATCGTGCCGTTTTTGCTTATTGAAAGCTTTTTTGAGCCGCTGAGCTTTTTGTAGCTTACGCTGCCCTTCGCGTTTGTAACAGTGATCGCGTTTTTGATTTTTACGCTTGACTTCTTTGTGTTTTTAGACTTGACCGACTTGGTTTTTGCCTTGACGGTTATTGTGTTCGCCTTTTTTGAAGCCTTTTCGGTCGTAGGCTCGGTGGCGGAGTCTGTCGTCGGCTGAGTAACGGTCGTCGCTTGAGTAGCCTCGGTTGACTCTGTTGTCGCTTCTGTAGCCGCCGTTGTCTCCGTTGACTCTGTTGTCGGTTCCGCAACGGTTGTAGCTTGAGTCGCGGTCTCGGAGGGCTCGGTCGTCTCGGTTGTGTCTGTTGACTCACCCGTGAAGTCCGTAACTCCGCTGAAGGTGTGCTGTGAGCTTGTCAGTTCAAAATCAACCGAACCGTTCGAGTTGACCTGCTGATTCTGACCGTCCTGACCGTTCGGTGGCGTCTGAGTGTTGCCGTCCGAGTCGGTCGGGGGCTGAGGAGGATTGCCGTTCTGACCGTCAGAGCTGCCCGAGGGAGCCTGAAAATTGCCGTCCGAATCGGTCGGAGGCTCGGGAGGATTGCCGCCGTCACCCGACGCGGGCTGTGAAGAATCCGTGCTGTTCATATCGGGAGGTGTCATCTGACCGTTCGGAGCCTGTCCCCCGGGGCCGCCTATAGAGCCTGCGGATGTATAGCACTGCTGAGTACCCTTTGTATAGCTTGTAATCGTGGTATAGAGACCCTGCGACTGAGTTCCGACGAGCTCGCCGTCTTTGTAAACGTGGTATGTACCCTCGGTGAGCGCCGATGAAGCGAGTACGAGATTTGTAAAGGTTCTGTCCGACTTATACGCTATAACGGGGTTATCGCTGCTGTCTGTTACAACAATTGTAGTTCCCTCGGGGAGCTGAGAGCCGAAGTTTAGGTAGATAAAGCCCTGCTTTGAATCGTCCTTGACTTCGTCGCTCATATTGCCTGTCGCCGCTACGGTGCCGCCGTTTATGTATGTACCGCTGTCGGAGTCGATACCTGCGTCCTGACTTTTTGCCGAGGCTCTCGCGGTGATCGTACCGCCCTCGATATAGATATAGCCGTTGGAGTCGATTCCGTCGCCCTCGTCGGCATCGGTGGAGACGTTTACAAGCATTGAGTTTACGTCAATATAAATCTTTGTTCCGCTTGTGGAAGCGTTGAGGCAGTCGTCGAGCGAGGTGATCGAGTAATCGCCCGTACCGCCCGTGAAGATGAGGTCGCCCTTTGTCTCTATTCCCTCGTCCTTGAGGCTTACGACCTCGAGCTTGCCCGAGCCCTTGAAGGTGAGAGCTGTGTCGGAGCTTATTGCGCCCGACTCGTGGAAGTAGTATTTCGGAGCGCCCTCAGCGAGCTTCTCGGCGTCAGCCGTTTCCTTCGCGAAAATAACCTTTTCCAGCTCGTCCGCAGAGTAGATTCCGTAGTATCCGCTGTAGGTCGCGTAATCGTCTGTCAGGCTGTCCTTGTCCATAAGACTTGTTTTGCTGATTTTGCCGCCCGAGATGTAGTTCTCTGTGCCGTCCTTGGGGATGATCGTCACGTTGCAGGAGGTGCTTGTTACATCCTTGTTCGCAACCAGAACAGCGGGCGTCTTTTTTGTCGAGGTCAGGCTAACGTTGTTGAGGATGAGGTTAATGTCGCCCGAAATCGTGTTGGAGTTAATCATAATCATTGTTTTTTCGGCTGTGCCCGTGAACTCGACGTTTGCCGCAGTGTTGATATTAATAGCGGTTATGCTGATATCCTCAACCTCGATTTCCTTTGTGTCGTCATCGAGACTGTATTTTTTGAGGATACCCGTTCCGTCGAAAATAAACTTTGTAATGTAAATATCCGGCAGCTTTCCCGCCGTATACGCCTCGGTGAACTCGTCGAGGTCGTCCGTTGTGTATACCTTAATCGACTCAGAAGAGCCGTCCTTTGACACGGTAAGGTCGCTCAGGTTGACGGTGAAGTCGGCTGAAAGCTCCGAATCCTCCGCGAAAAAGGCAACCGAACCCGCGCTGAGCATAAGCAAAGCCGCAAGGAATACTGATAAGGTGATTCTTAGCTTCTTCGGGATTGTTCTCAAACTTTTTGTCATTTCAAAAACCTCTTTTCTCGGCGTTAGCCTTTGTATTTTACAGGTTTGTCCTGTGTTGGTTATAGTATAAGGGCTGAATATTGAAGATTTATTGAAAAAACTTAAAAACTTTAAATTAATGTTGACTTATCCACGCCGAAAGAGTAAAATAACTAGTGGTTAGAGACCAAATCCAACAAAAAGTGAGGCGAGATGAATGGACGCGGGAAGTAGCAGCGGCGCCGCGGGAGGGCGAAGCGGTTTTGCGGGCGTTTATTCGTCGCGCGCGTAAGCTCACCCAATAAACGGATCGCAAAAGTCAGAGCCTTTTCGGGAGTTGACTTTTGTTATTCGCGGCGCCTTCTACGATTAGCTTTGGTAGGAGGTATTTTTTATGGAAAGGACAAACACAGTCACCCTGTTTGAGACAATCGCGACTCTGCTTGAGAAAAAGCGTTACCCGACTCTCAGGGATATTCTTACAACAATGAACCCCGTCGACATCGCGGCGGCGTTCGAGGAAATCGGCTCAGAAAAATGCGCTCTGCTGTTCAGGCTTCTGCCCAAGGAGCTTGCGGCGGATACCTTTGTCGAGATGGACGAGGATATGCAGGAGGCGCTGATTCACGGCTTTTCGGACACGGAGCTGAAGGAAATCATCGACGAGCTCTACGTTGACGACGCGGTAGACATCATCGAGGAAATGCCCGCGAACGTCGTAAAACGTATTCTGCATCAGGCAGACCCGCAGACCCGAAGGGAAATCAACGAGATTTTAAAATACCCCGAGGACAGCGCGGGCTCGATTATGACGACCGAGTGCGTGATCCTGCGCCCCGATATGACGGTTGAGGAGTCGATAAAGCGAATCAGAAGAACGGGTATCGACAAGGAGACGATTTACACCTGCTACGTCGCGGACGATTCGGCGACGCTGATTGGAATTGTCACAATAAAGAGCCTGCTCCTCTCCGAGGAGGACGAGCTGATCAAGAACATAATGGAGACTAACGTGATCTCCGTAAACACCCTCGACGACCAGGAGGAGGTCGCGAAAATCTTCAACAAATACAACTTCCTCGCCCTGCCCGTTGTGGACAAGGAGAACCGAATCGTCGGAATAGTCACCGTCGACGACGCGATCGACGTTATGGAGGAAGAGGCGACCGAGGATATCCAGAAGATGGCGGCTATCACGCCGACAGCCGACAAGCCCTACGACAAGGTCGGGGTGTTCGAGACCTTCATCAGCCGTATTCCGTGGCTGCTTATCCTTATGATTTCGGCTACATTTACGGGAATGATTATAACAGGCTTTGAAAATGCTCTCGCGGGTTCGCTGGTGCTTTCGTCGTTCATCCCAATGCTGATGGACACGGGCGGTAACTCGGGCTCTCAGGCGAGCGTCACGGTTATACGTGCGATTTCGCTCGGAGAAATTGAGTTTAAGGATATTTTCAGGGTCATTTTTAAGGAATGCAGAGTGTCGCTTTTGTGCGGACTGACGCTCGCAGCGGCGAACTTTGCAAAAATTATGCTGTTTGACCGACTTGTCCTCGGCAACACCTCGCTGACGTTCCCCGTCGCGCTGGTGGTGTGCCTGACAATGGTGGTCACGGTTTTCATCGCGAAGCTCGTGGGCTGTACGCTGCCGATGATTGCGAAGAAGCTGGGCTTTGACCCCGCAGTAATGGCGTCGCCGTTCATCACCACAATAGTAGACGCGATTTCGCTTTTCGTATATTTTCAGATCGCGACAGCGCTTTTGCACTTGTAAAACAAAACAACAGCCGCGGGAAAGGCTTGGTTCCTTCCCGCGGCTGTTTCGTTTATTTGATTTTAAGCACTTTTAATTCTTGCTTTTTACCATAGAATTATGAATGAATCGTGCCAATAGCGCCATCAGGTATGTCGCAATGAGGATAACGAACATCGTTATATACCAGTAGCCGCCTCGGTTGAAGGTATAGAAGTCCATCCAACCGCCGTTTTTTTCGCCGATTATTACAACCTCGACGAGATAAACGGATCCGTACAGCACACTCGGAATCAGCGCGAGAAACGCCTCGGGGAGCCTGATTTTTACGTCCGTCTCGAGGAAAAGGAAAGTAACGAGCGCCGCGATGGGTCCCGCGAGGTGCATATAAAACGACGTTCCCAAAAGCAGGAAAACCGCGCCGTACTGCGGCAAAAGCAAGGTTATTACCGTCACGAAGGTGAGCATCACCGAGGTCATCCCGACGAACTTGAACAAAACAGCGCCGCGCGGAAGGGATTCTCTTTTCCCCTTTAAAATCTGAACCTCATACGGAATCAGGACGAGCGAGGAAAGCGCCGCGAGGATGTTTGAGTCGGTTGTGAAGAATTTGAACGAGTCAACCCCCGTCTCGACTAGCGGGTTGTTGCTGTAGAAAAAATACGAAATCGTTATCGCCGCCGTTGATACGACCACGAGGATGTTGAGTATCAGCGCGGCGAGGTTTTTTTTGTTAACCATTATGAAGCTCCGTTTCTATCTTGTAAAAGACTCCTGAGAGCGGCGCGGGGAGCAGTCTGTCGTCCTGTATTGTGATTTCCGAGCCGTCAGAAAAGGCGAAGGTGATTGACTTTTTAATCACCATACCAAAACTCCGCTTCGGAAAGTCGTCCCACAAAGGAAGCGCCGAATCACGTACAAGCGCTTCAATTCTGCCGAGCTTTTCGGGAGAAGCCTTTTCGTTATACTCGGAGACGCGGGGGTCGTCGAATTTGTAGACCTTTTTCAGATTAAGCTCTTCGCCGCGTTTTTCGAGCTCAAAGCGGGTGTAGCCGCCGCCGAGCTCCTCATAAAAGCGGACGGCGCAAAGCTCTCCGACCTCGGGGAAAGCCGCCCTCTCCCCCTTCATCGCGTCTTTAAAAAGCTTAAAGAGCTTGATCGCGAGCTCGATTTGAAAAATCGGGGTCTGATTGTCAGAAAAGCTGATTTCCTCGCCGCTTTCGTAGCGCGCGGAAAGCGAGCCGCCGAAGTTCATCGGGAGACCGTGGGTGAAGCTGTGGTAACCGTTGTTTTTCGCAAGCTCATACTCGCGGGCGAGCGCGTCGAGCGTCGGGAAAACGTCCCCGCTTATGTACGCCCATTCAAGTCCTCTCTCACCGCCTGAAAAGCGGGCGTCGAGGGTCAGGAAGCTTCCGCCTCTAAGCCTTGCGGCGTAGACGGAGATAAAGTCGAGCCCACCGTATTCGCCGAGGGTCGAGCGGTCAACGGCAAGCGTCTCAAAGGATGACTCCGCCGTGAAGAAGGTCATTTTTCGGGAATTGATTGTCTTTGGAGCGGAGGAATCGACGTTTCTTGTCGTACCTCCGCAAATCGGCGTGTTGCGCATAATTCCTCCTTATACAATCCTTATCGTGAGCGTCACTCTCTCGGTCTTTGAGCGGTAGAGGCTGTCGCCCTCTGCCGTAACCGAGAGGACGGCCGTGTACGCTCCCTTTTTGAGCGAGCACCTTTTGAGAGTAAGGACACCCGAGGTGAAATCGAGCTTTCCTGTCAGCTCCTTGCTTGTTCCGTCCTTCAAAACAGAGGTAGTGAGAGCGCCTACGGGATTTCTGATTACGGGCTGATATAGCCTCTGGTCGGCTTTTTTCAGGTCATTGAGCTTAACCTCGACCTCCGACGCTGAAACCGCAAGGGTATTATCGGCTTTCAGCTCCTCCTCAAGCGGTCTGATTGTATTGTTTTTGTCAAAATATTCAAAGCTAATCCTCGATTTTCCATTCAGAACATAAGGCTCAACTCCGCCGTAATACTGCGAGCGGCAGACGAGAAGTCTAAAATACCCAGCGCCCTGCGGGACATCAAGCTCGGCTGATTCTGTGTTGTTCTTAGGCGGGATGTATGGCGAGAGCGCCGAAATAAAGCTTTTGTCAGCTCTGTACCAAAAGACGTTGTACATATATGTTTGGTCGCTGACGTTTACTTTCAGACGCTTCATATTGCCGCAGTCAACGTAATTTGAAGCATAGTAGTTACCAGAGGCGTCGGCGGTCTCGAGACCGTTCTGAGTGAAAATATTTGCGGTTTTGAACGCGCCTTGAGTGTTGAGTTCAGCCTTAAAATCGCCGTCAAAGCCGAGCTCAAAGCGTATTCTGCCGCCCGAAAGCGACTTTTTGTCGGTACCAGAGGGCAGACTTACGGAAAATCTGAGATATTTTACGTCGTCGGGGAACAGCGTTTTACCGCTGAGATTTGTATTTTGCGGGGAGTTATATTTCTCTACAGGAATAAAGCTTTTGTCCTTGTCGTAATAGAAAACGCTGTACGACGCGTTCATATCGGGTACGCAGGCGTAAAATACATTAAAGCTCTCCGCGCTGAGATAGTCCGAGCTGAAAACGTTTTTTGAAGCGGTTTTCTCGCTTGCTCCCGTTGAGGGCGAGATACCGCCCGCGCTCCACAAATCCCCTGCCGTCGTGGTGAGCGGCTGAGAGTTTTCGCCCGTAAAACAAAGCTTGTCGCCCTGCTCAAGCTGAGAGAGCGTCAGACCCGAGCCGTCAACATAGCGGCATACGAACAGTCTCAGGTATTTCGCGCTCTCGGGGGTCAGGTAGGAGGCGGTTTTGTTTATCGTCGAGCCCGTTTTGGTTTGCAGACAACCGATAAACGCCTTGTTTTCGTCATAGTAGAAGATGTTGTAGCGGCAGGTGTTGTCGAGCACCGTCGCTTTGACGGAGTTGAAACCCTCGCGGGGGATAAAGTCCGTCCTGAAATACGCGCCCGAGTAATCTGAGACCTCGCCGCCCGAAATTGGGTCGAGTCTGCCGATTTGCCAGCAGTAGAAGGGATTTTTCTTTCCTTTTTCAATCTCAGTCAGACAGAAAACCCTGTTTTTACCGCTGAGTATCATAGGCTCGGTGAAATTCTTGCCGCTGAGCTCAAGCTTTTTCTTTCCCGCGCAGACAAGGCGCGCGAATACCGAATTGACCTTCGCCGAGGTTTTGCCCGAAAGAGAGGGCTTAGTTTCGCTTGAAGCTGCGGAGAGAAGCTTTTTGTTTGAGTTGTAGTAAAGAATGTTGTATTTTATATTATCGTCCTTCGGCTGAACGGTGATTTCATCGTAATCGGCGACGCACACAAAGCCCGAACGGACAAAATCCTCCGAGCCGTCCTCGGTCTGAGCCCCGCTCGTCGGGTCTAGGGAGCCGTACTCCCAGCCGCAGAGGAGCTCTCTTTCGGCTGTTCCGACGCTTTTTCCCGACGAAACGACCGCGCCCGCCGCGAGGGATGTCATTAGCAGAAGCGCCGCGGATAGTATTATCAGTAGTTTTTTCATACTAATCCCCTCCTCACTTTAACAGACACTTGTTGGTGAAAATCGCGTCCTGACCGCACTCGCGGGTCGTGTTCAGCTCTTCCTCGTTGTTTACGACGTAGCTGACCATTTCGATTCCGTTTTCGTGGATTTTGCTCACGATTTCGGGTATCGGAACGAGGTACGGACCGCCGTTGTGGTACTCGAAGAGGATTGTTTTCGCTTTGTGGTTGAGGCACCAGCGCACTTCCTTTTCGCAGTACTCGACGCTGTTGCTTTTTAGGAAAATACCCTTGTTTATGTCGTCGCCGAGGTTGAGAATGAGGTCGCCGCTGTAGAACACGACTACGATTCTGTCAATAAGCCCTCGCGATCTTATGAGGTTTGCAAGCCTTTGAGCGTCAGCGTCCTCGAGCTTTGTTTTCAGGTGGAGATACACCCTCTCAAACTCGGGGGTCTCGGCAATCAGGTCAAGCACCTCCTCGACCGTCGGGATATACTGCGGCTCCATTGTTTTCGGGTCATAGCCGCGCTTTAAGGGATACTGAGTTCTGTTTTGGAGGGTGAGCTTTTTAATATCCAAATCAACTCCGCACATATACGAAAGGTTCGTATTGTGCAGGATGTACATATTTTTGTCGTCTGCTATATTTACGTCGAACTCGAACCGCTTGTATCCGAGCTCAGCCGCCTTTTTGAACGCGAGCAGGGAGTTTTCGGGAGCTGCGTCCATCGCTCCCCTGTGCGCAATGTGAACGGGCTCGCTCTTTACAACCTTGACGGTTACACTCTGCTCGTGGTTGAAATATCTTACGTTGATAAAGGTCGAGCCGAGTCTGCCGCCCGTAATCACGCCGTCCTTGCTGACTCTCGCGACGCCCTCATCCGCGGAGACAAAGGTACAGTCGGAGGTGATGTCGCGCTTCTCTGACTCGCCGAGGGCTTCATCGCCGTCGATATTATAGACAGCGGAGACCGACTTTACGACTCTGAGCTTATAAATATCGTTGACCTTAACCGTCACGCTCGAGGGAAGTTCCTTTAAATAAGGGTCGCTCGCGCGCTCGACCTTCTGACAGGAGCCCAAGGGCAAAACGAGCATTATAAGCAGTAAAACCGCAAGAAATGATTTTGTTATTTTCAAAGCTATCCTTCCTTTATATCTTCACTTTTAAGCTTTTCGACCTCACGGGCGAAAACGTCGTTTAAGGAGCTTTCGTCAAGTGAAAGGCTCTCCTGTCCGCTGACGGAAACGTCGGCGAAGCTGTCGAACAGAAGCTGCTTTGCCCTCAGAAGCTCGAGTATGCGCTCGTCAATCGTCTCGTCGGCAAGGAGCCTGTGGACGATTACGCTTCTGACCTGACCCATTCGGTAGGCTCGGCTGATTGCCTGATGCTCGATCGAGGGCTTGATCTGCGGCTCGCAGATTATAACGACCGACGCGGACTGGATGTTCAGACCTGTGCCGCCCGCCTGTATCTGAGCGAGGAGCACCGCTCCGCTCGGGGCTTTGTCAAATTCGTCGATGATTTCCTGCCGTCTTTTGGGTTGGATCTCGCCCGTGATCGGCTCGAGACACAGCTCGCCGAGCGCTTGCTTTACGGTATTAATTGTATTGATAAAGAATGAGAAAATAAGCACCTTTCGGTTGTCGTCCTTCGCCTCCTCGCAGATTTGCAGGAGTCTTTGAAGCTTTGAGGAGCTTTCGGGAGCTACGCCGAGGAAGGAGACCTGACGCATTTGCATATAATTCTCGCTTTCAGCCGAGCGCTTGTAGGCCTTGTATTCCTCACTCGAAACAGTGCACCACTGCTCCTTCTGAATGAGGTCGGGAAGCTCGGTGAGCACGTCGTCCCTCGTCCTTCTGAAATAGACGGGAGCGATTATTCTTCGGAACTGCGGAGCGCCCGACAAAGCCTGAATATTCTTCAGCTCGGACGCGATATCGGGGCACAGGCAGCCGATAAGAAAACACATCTCCTCCACCCTGTTTTCGAGCGCGGTGCCCGTCATAAATAGGATACGCTTCGCGTTATCGCAGATTTCGAGCAGGTTTTTCGTGCGCTTCGCGTTCGGGTTTTTGACGTAATGAGCCTCGTCAACGATCAGCATTCCGAACTTAAAAAGGTCGCTGAGCTCGAATTTGTCGAGTGTTTCGTAGGTGGTGACGGCTATTCCGCCGTTCTCCTTCCAGTGCTCGAGCGAGCTTTGAGCGTCCTTGCCGTGAACCTTTGTGCACTCGATGTCGCAGAACTTTTCGACCTCCCTGCACCAGTTGATAAGCACGCTCGCGGGACAGACGACCACAAAATGGTGCTCGCCCGCGTTTCTGAGCACGACGAGGGAAGCGATTGCCTGAACGGTCTTGCCCAGTCCCATCTCGTCGCCGAGAAGGACGTTGCCCTGATTTATTATGTATTTAACTCCGAATTTCTGATATATACGCAGCGTTGCCTTTAGCCCTGTAAGGTCGAGAGCTACGCTTTCGATTTCGTCCCTTAACGCCTCGCTGAGCCCCGCGACCGCCTCGCTCTCGCCCGCCTTTACAACTCCGAGCTCCTCGAGCAGGGTAAAATACTCGGCTGAGTTTTTCTCGAAATCGCGCAAAGCCTCGCCGCCGAGGTCGGGAGCGATTCTTGTGACCTGTCTGTGAAGCTCGTCGGCGGTTGAAACAAAACCGCTTTGCATAACGCTTTCGAGATAATCGCACGCGAAACGTGCCTTTTCCTTCGCCTCAGCGCCCGTGAACATCCATTTGAGCCTGCCCTGAGCGGGCTGAGCGTCATCAAGCGCAGTGGAAATCTCCGCAAAGCTCGACTCGAGAAGTTCATTTGCCGAATCAAAGCTCGGTTTCAGCCTTTTATATTTAAAAAGCAGCTTAATAAGCGAAAGATTCTCCGCGCTTTTGTCGTCGGCGGCAAGCTTGACGGAGGTGTTCTTCGCGGCATTCTTCGCGACCTCGTCGGCGATCGACTTTATCTTCTCCGCGGACTGTCTGCCGATTCCGCTGATTCGCTCGAGGGTCATCACGTTCGCCCTCACGATGTCGGCGATTGACTTGTAGCCGGCGCTTCTGAGCAGCGAGGTCTTTATCCCCTGTCTGCCAGAGTTCAGCTCCTCAACGTCGATTTCGGCGAGCGTCTGCTTCACCCTCGCCGCGCGGAAGCTCTCAACAGCCTTTGAAATCTCCATACGCTGACTATTATCGCGGGCTCTGACGTCCCTAAGTCTCGCGGCGGCGGCGCTAATTTTGCTTATGTTTTCCTTTACTCTGCCGAAATCGGGCTTAAATTTGTCGCTCATAATGTCCTCCGAAGGGCGTTTTTTCTATTCTATCACAATTATACATTAATGTCATCAGTTTTCGACCAATTTCGTCAACTTCCTTGCGGGATAATTCCGAATGTGGTAAAATGAGAACAAATGAAACTTGGAGAAGATTATGAGACACCTATACAGAATATTCACAATCACACTATCGTTATGCCTTATTGCGCCTGCAACCGCTAAGGCATATGGAAAGCTGCCCGCGAAAAACTCACAGCCTAGGCATATTGTCTGCGAAAGGCTATCGGACGACGCTCTCGCCTATTATACGGGAGATTACTCAATTGAGAGTCTCGAAAAGCTCAGCGGAGCCGAGGACACCTCGACAAGCCTCGGCGCAATGCAAAACAACGAGCTTTTTGACAGCTTGAGCGCGCTTATGACAAGTACTCAGACCTACAACGCGAGCTATTCGGGCTACAAAAGCGGTTCTCTCGCCTATTTTTGGCAAAACACCGACGCGGCTGAGGGCAGCGACAGCTACATTATGTTCTACTCCGACATAATGAACGGTGAAGGCGTAAAGCTTAACCGCGAACACGTCTGGCCGAAAAGCCGAGCGTCATTTCACACAAAGGGCGGAGGGTCTGACCTTCACCACCTTAGACCCGCGCTGGACTTTCTGAACAACGCTAAGAGCGACCACTTTTTCGGCTACATAAAGGACACACGCCGGGACGGCTATAAAACAGGCGAAAAAGACGGAAAAATACTTTACTACGTCGACAGCGCGAGGGATGTTTTCGAGTGCAAGGACGACGTAAAAGGCGACGTCGCGAGGATTCTACTCTACGTCTACTGCCGCTACAGACAGCCGAACCTGTACACCTCAATGACCGAAAACCTCCCCGAGCCCGACCCAGACGACACTCAGAACACGGGTAAAAAGGTGGTTGAGAATCTTGACACTCTGCTGGAGTGGTGTGAGCTCGACCCGGTGGACAGTTGGGAAATGGAGCGAAACGACCTCACCGAGGACGTTCAGGGCAACAGAAATGTTTTTATCGACTACCCCGAGCTCGCGTGGAAGATGTTTTCAAGAACGCCGCCCGAGCATATGCAGACCCCGTCAACCAAGGGCTGCGCGCACGAGCTCGAGGAAACATTCCGCAACGAAGCGTGCAGCGACTGCGGCGGCAGCTTCACACTCAAATGCAAATACTGCGGAAACACATACAAAAGAAAGCTTGCTCCGCTGACCGATTATGACGAGAGTGAAATCCTGCTAGGCGACATAAACGGCGACAAAAGCGTCACAATAACCGACGCCACTATCCTTCAAAAAAAGCTCGCGGGAATCAGCGTTGAAGCATTCTATTCCAAAGCTGCCGACACAAACCGCGACGGCAAAACCGACATTCGCGACTCGACCCGCCTCCAAAAATGGCTCGCGGGACTGATTGTTGACGAGCAAATCGAACAACCGATTGTTTAAAATTTTAAGGGCAGACCGAAACTGAATTTGGTCTGCCCCTGCTTATTACTTGATTTTTAACTTTATCGTCTTGGTGAGTGTTTTCGGAAGGTAGCCCTCGTTGCCCTTCGCGGTTATGCTCACCTTAATTTTATATGTGCCTTTTTTCGGCTTTTTCCACCTTTTCACGGTGATTACGCCCTTGGAATTAATTTTCAAAAGCTTTTTTATGCTCTTCTTGGCGCTCTTTATTTTGAAGCAGAGCTTACCCTTAGCGTTTTTGACGGTGATTGCCTTTAACGTCTGCTTTTTGGCTTTGAGCTTTTTTGACTTTATAGTCTTTTTCTTTACAGTCGCCTTGATTGGATTCGCCTTTTTCTCGGACTTTGTGACCGTCGGAGTCTGAGTCGCGGGCTCGGTGGTCTGCGGCTCGGTTGAGACCGGCTCAGTCACAGTCACTGGCTCGGTCGGCTCCTGAGTCTCGGGCTGAGTAGGCTCGGTCGTCGGCTGAGAGGTCGGCTCCGTGGGCTCGACCGTCGGTTCGACGATAAAGCCGTTTTCCTTTTCATATTTTTCTATAAGAGAAATATTTTCGCCCGTGAGCTTGAAATACTTGTAGTATGACTCCTGCTTGGTTTCCTCGTCATAGAAACAGCCGAAAGCCTTGGGCTCGATGATTTTTAAGGTCGCGGGAATGTTGACCTCGGTGAGCGACGGGCAGGAGTAGAACGCGTTCTCCCCTATTCTCTCAACGCTCGCGGGAATCTCGACGCCCGCAAGGTTCTGAGCTCCCGCAAAGGCTCCCGCAGCGACCGCCTTCACGCCGTCCTTGATTTTCAGGACGTAATTTTCGGGCATTTCACCTTTATAACCGATTAAAACGCTGCCCGCGTAGACCTCGCCGTCGGGTTGATTCTTGAACCAAGCGGTGTCGTAAAGCGCGTTGAAGCCCATTTCCGAAATCGAATTTGGGATTTTTGAAAGCTCAAGCTTGCCGCATTCCGCGAACGCGAACGGTCCGAGTCTGAGAAGCGTTTCGGGCAGATTGACACTCTCGAGATTCTCGCAGCCCTCAAAAGCTCCGCCGTTTATTTCCTCCAAGCCCTCGCTGAGCTCGACGGTTTTAAGATTCTTGCACTGTGAGAAGAAAATCATTCCGATCGTCTTAACGCTGCCCGCGATTTTCGCGGTCTCAACATTAGTGCCCCGCATTCCGCCTGAGCGCAGAGCTGTAACTCCGTCCTCAACAATCAGAGTCTTTATATCAAAATCCTTCCACGGAGCGCCCTCCTCGGCGTAGTGAGCGGTTTCGCCGTTGCCGGAGATTGTTAGGGTCTTGTTCGCCGCGTCATATTTCCACTCGCAGCCGCCCGTTGTGCCGCTCATGTCCTGTGAAACCGAAGCAGTCTCGGTCTCCTTGACGACATTGAGCTTAATCACAGCCGACGCGCCCGAGCAAATTACTCTGAACTCGTGCTCGCCCAAGCCCCAGTGCTCAAAATACTGATTGCTTTCAAAGAAAACGTCCTCCTTCTCGTACAGCTTTTCGCCGTCCTTCGAGGTGTAGGCAAAGCGGCTTCGACTGTCGTCCCAAGCGCAGACGTAATCAACTGCGCCCTTGTCGCCCTTGTAGTGAATCGTGAGAACGTCCTTATCGAAAACAGGCACCCAATATTCAAAATACTCGACGCCGTTTTCGTCCTTTTTCACGGTGCCGTTTTTGCCCTCTGCAAACTCCGCGGGCGACGCGCTTTTGTACTCAATCGACTCAATCGGACTCTCGACAACCTTGACGTTGAAGGTGTCGGACAAGCCGAAATAGCTAATCGTAATCGGATATGTGCCCGTACTTGTCCAGTGCTTGAAATACTGACCGTCGTCGAACGAGAGCTTGTTCATATCAAGTGAGCCGCCGTTGCCGTCAAAAAAGCCCGCCTCGCCGTCGCGTGAGAAATAGTAGTCGACAGAATAATCGCCGCACTCGTCATCATAAGTAACGGTGATTTTGTCGCCCTCTTCAAACCAGCCTGTGTTGTACAGGAAATAGTCCTGACCCTTGCTGTCCTTTTCGGTTCTGCCCGAAAAATTGTAGTACAAAACAGGCTCGCGGTCGGTCGTAAACTTGAACTTTTTGACGGGATTCGGAAGAATCTTAACGGGAATCTCGAACTTCTGCTCGCCGAAGTAGATTAAGAATTTATTTTCGCCGACGCTCCAGTGATTTGTATCCTGCTCGTCTCCGAAATTAAAGTTCTTGCTCTCGACGAGCTTTTTGCCGTCGTCAGAGACGAAGAAATTCTCCGCGCCGTTGCCCCATTTGAACTTATAGCTTACAACAGAGCCGTCCTCATAAGTGACGGCGAGTGAATCATCCTCCTCGACGGGGATGTAATACTCAAAATATCTCTGATTATTTTCGTCCGTCTGCCAAAAACCCTCAGTGAACTGATAAACGCTCTTTGTCTGACCGCCGAACATTTCAACGCTGCTGACCTTGAGCGCCGCGGCAAAAGCTGAACAAAGCCCCAAAGCCGAAAACACCGAAGCCACGATACAAGCGCAAAGCAAAACAGCGAGCGCTTTTCTTAATCGGGTCATATTATTACCTCCTAAGGCAAAAGCCAAATTTTGATTATATTTTATCACACAAACAGCAAAAACGGCAGGACTACACAGAAATTCGTATACCTGCATAAACAACCGACCCCGCCGTTGTGCATTATGACGAAAGAAAAGGAACTGCTGAAAACACAGTTCCCTTTCTTTAAAAGAAATTTATGAAAACAAAAACGTAGAAGTTATTTTTAGTGCCGCCTTTGGATAGATTATATCTGAAATAAAAGTTCATCAACGGCGGGGTTAAAGTTTTCTTTAATTCTTACATTGCTTTCTCAAGGAAAACAACGCTTTTTAAAACTCGGTAATAATGCTCGCGAGATACCTCTGAATCTGAGTCGCGTCCCTGACGCTGACCTCTCCGTCGCCCGTTACGTCGGCGGCTCGGAGTCCGGATTTACTCAAAGTCGTAAGACCCGCTTTGAATTTCTGGATAGCGGTAACGTCCTGAATATTCAAGTCTTTATCATAGTTCGCGTCGCCGATTCTAGGATCAAGCGCCTCAAACTCAATATTATTACTATTGGCATACTC
>JAFNSO010000014.1 GCA_017384945.1 Ruminococcus sp.
CATCAAGCCTCCCAAGGATGTTGACGTTACTATGATCGCTCCTAAGGGACCCGGACACACCGTTCGTTCAGAGTACCAGGCAGGCAAGGGCGTTCCTTGTCTTATCGCTGTAGAGCAGGATGCTACCGGAAAGGCATGGGACCTTGCACTTGCATACGCTCTCGGAATCGGCGGAGCAAGAGCCGGCGTACTTGAGACTACCTTCAGAACAGAGACCGAGACTGACCTCTTCGGAGAGCAGGCTGTTCTTTGTGGCGGTGTTTGCGCTCTTATGCAGGCGGGCTTCGAGACACTTGTTGAGGCAGGCTACGACCCGAGAAACGCTTACTTCGAGTGCATCCACGAGATGAAGCTCATCGTTGACCTCATCTATCAGTCAGGCTTCGCGGGAATGAGATACTCAATCTCCAACACAGCCGAGTACGGCGACTACGTAACAGGCCCGAAGATCATCACAGAGGACACAAAGAAGGCTATGAAGAAGGTTCTCAAGGACATCCAGGACGGCACATTCGCCAAGGAATTCCTCCTCGATATGTCCGAGGCAGGCGGACAGGTTCACTTCAAGGCTATGAGAAAGCTTGCAAGCGAGCATCCCGCTGAGGTTATCGGCACAGAAATCAGAAAGCTCTACAGCTGGTCTGACGAGGATAAGCTCATCAACAACTGATTTTTCGGCGGCAGGCTTTGACGGTCTGCCGCTTTAAATTATTTCTTTGTTTCTATTGATTTTATAACAATATTGTGCTATAATAGCTTAGTAATTGCAAATCGTTCTATCGTTTTAATAAGCGAACGGCAGGCCCTGCACGATTGAGGCCTGTGAACCATGTCAGGCGGGGAACCGAGCAGCATTAAGCAGTGTCCTCGATGCGATGCAGTAAGTCTGTCGTTCTCTTATTAAAATGAGCGGCCGTAAACGGTCTTTACGGTTTGCAATTATTTTTTAGGTCATACGGCAAGGGAGTGAGTGTTTTGTATCAGGTGCTTTACAGAAAGTGGAGGCCGCAGAGGTTCGAGGACGTTTACGGCCAGCCGCAGGTAACCGTAACGCTTCAAAACGAGCTGAAAAACGGCAGAGTAAACCACGCCTACCTGTTCACGGGCTCCCGAGGAACGGGAAAAACCACCTGCGCGAAAATACTCGCAAAGGCCGTAAACTGCCTTAACCTTCAAAACGGCGACCCCTGCTGCGAGTGTGAGAACTGCAAGGGAATTGACGACGGCAGCATTCTTGACGTTGTCGAGATGGACGCGGCTTCAAACCGCGGAATCGACGATATCCGAGAGGTAATCGACGAGGCTCAGTTCAGACCCGCGAGGGCGAAATTTAGAGTCTACATCATCGACGAGGTTCATATGCTCACCGACCAGGCGTTCAACGCTCTTCTGAAAACTCTTGAGGAGCCTCCCGAGCACGTTATCTTCATCCTCGCGACCACAGAGGTCCACAAACTGCCCGCGACGATTCTGTCGCGCTGTCAGCGCTTTGACTTCAACCGAATTGCTCCCGAGGAAATTACAAAAAGATTAAAATTCGTCGCCGAAAACGAAAGCGCCGAGATCGACGATGACGCTGCTATGCTCATAGCCTCAATCGCCGACGGAGCGATGCGCGACGCGCTTTCACTGATGGACAGGTGTCTCGGAAGCAACGCGCATATCACAACCGAGGTCGTAAGAACCTGCGCGGGACTCGCGAGGAAGGACTACCTCTTTGAGCTCGGAGCCGCATGTATCAATAAGAACACCGCGAAGGCGCTCGAGCTTGTCGCGACGCTTCACAACGAAAGCAAGGATATGGCGCGACTGTGCGACGAGCTTCTGGAGCATTTCAGAAGCCTTATGCTGATAAAATCAACAAGAAATCCGCGTTCAATGGTCGTAATGTCCGAGGACGAGTTTGAAGAAGCTCAGACTCAGTCCGACTACCTGACCCTCGCGGAAATCATATACATTATGGACGTTCTGCAGAACGCCTTCGCCCGAATGGGCAAGGGAAATTCAAACCGCACCGAGCTTGAAATGGCTCTCGTCAAGCTGACAGACCCCGAGCTTGAGGGCACAAACGAGGCGCTCACGGCAAGAGTCTCCGCTCTGGAAAAGGCGATCAAAAGCGGAATAACCGTCAAATCGACTGAACCCGCCGAAACCGGTGAAGTCAAAACAAAAGAGCCTGCGCCGGAGGTAAAGAAGGAGGAGCCAAAGCAGGAAAAGCCCCCCGTTCAGAAGGAAGAGCTTCCTCCCCCGCCCCCTGCTCCCGCTCCGTCTCGGCAAATTGCCGAACAGCCCGCTAAGCCCGCTCAACCCGCGAAGAAAACGGTTTCCGAGATTAATCTGGAGGAGCTTTACAATAACGCCAAGCCGTTCAGACAATGGCCGGAGGTTGTTGACAATATCAAAAAATACTCAAAGGGAATCGCGGCGGCGTTTGACAACACAAGCGCGTATGAAAGCGGAAACTATCTGCTGATTGACGCTCAAAGTGAGATACCGTTCAAACTGCTCAAGCAAAGCTCACAGAGAGCGAACATCAGAAAAGCGATTCAGGAAATAACGGGTCAGGTCTACAAGCTCGGACCCTACAGAAAACCCGAAAAAAAAGAAGAAAAAAAAGACCCGATCAACGACCTTATCAAGGATTTGGTTGATAACGGGGTTAATTTGAAAACAGAGGAGTAAACGAAATGAAAGCAAGATTACCAAAAGGATATTCAAACGGCGGCGCGAACAATATGCAGCAGATCGCGCGTCAGGCGCAGAAAATGCAGGAAGCGATGGAGACAGCCACCGAGGAGCTCGAGGCTAAGGAGTACTCCGCTACCGCGGGCGGAAACGCTGTAAAGGTTACCGTCACAGGCAAAATGGAGGTTAAGGCAATTGAGATCCAGCCCGAGGTCATCGACCCCGAAGACGCCGAAATGCTCTCCGACCTCATTATCGCGGCTACAAACGAAGCCCTCAGAGCCGCCGCGACCGAAAAGGAAGAAACAATGACATCACTCTCGGGCGGTCTTAATATCCCGGGATTATTCTAATGGGGAATTATAACGTAGCTCCGCTTGAAGCGCTTGTCGAGCAATTTGAAAAAATGCCCGGTATCGGTTACAAAACAGCTCAGAGACTCGCATATTATGTACTGAATCTGTCAAAAACAGAAGCGCGAGCGTTTTCAAACGCGATCCAAGACGCTCACGAAAAGATTCACTACTGCGAGGTTTGCTGTAACCTCACCGACCAAAGGCTGTGTCCCGTCTGCGCGAGTGAAAAGCGCGACAAAAGCGTAATCTGCGTTGTCGAGACGCCTCGCGACGCGATGGCTATGGAAGCGACAGGCGAATACAAGGGCACTTACCACGTGCTTCACGGCGCTATCTCCCCTCTCAACGACATCGGCCCCGACGATCTGAGAATCAAGGAGCTGTTAAACAGATTATCCGCCGACATACAAGAGGTTATCATGGCGACCAATCCGACGGTCGAGGGCGACGCGACGGCGATGTATCTTTCAAGGCTTTTGAAGCCTATGGGAATCAAGGTTACGCGTCTCGCCTACGGAATACCCGTCGGCGGCGACCTCGAATACGCGGATCAGGTCACGCTCGCGCGCGCGCTGGAAGGCAGGAATGAGCTTTAATGAGCGACTCAATCAAAATTATCGCTAAAAATAAAAAAGCGTTTCACGACTACTTCGTACTCGAAAAGTACGAGGCGGGATTAGAGCTCAAGGGCTCCGAGGTCAAGTCGATCCGCGCGGGCAGAGTCAACCTTAAGGACAGCTGGTGCTCGATAGTCAAGGGTGAGATTTTCGTAAACGGAATGCACGTCTCTGTCTACGAGCAGGGCGCAATGTGGTGCAAGGATCCGCTGAGAGTACGAAGGCTTTTGATGCACAAAAAAGAGATTATGAAGCTTTTCGGACAGGAGCAGCAGCAGGGTTATTCGATTATACCGCTGAGCGTCTACTTCAAGGGCAGCAACATCAAGCTCGAAATCGGGCTGTGCAAGGGCAAAAAGCTCTACGACAAGCGCGAGGATATGGCTAAGAAAAGCGCGCAAAGAACGATTGAAAGAGCGCTCAAGGAAAGATATTGAGCGCCTTATACACGGGGATGTAAAGGCTTCGACGGGGGTTTAGACCCTTGGTAAGCGAGTAGCGGTGCGGGACCGCTATAAAATCCGCAACTTTAAAAATAACTGACAAGACTACAGTTAGATTAGCAGCTTAATTTCAGCTGCTTGTCCGCTCAGAGAGCACCGCGGCTCTGACTCGGGCATCGACTAAGCGGTAAATGTGAATCGGGGCTTGTCTCGTCCCCGGTCACACATCAGAGACTACCGACCGTTCAAGCCTGTTATTGGGCGTGACCGCGAGGGAACCACAAAACAATAACTACACTCGTAGAAACCCAAGCAGACAAACTTTCGGACGGGGGTTCGATTCCCCCCATCTCCACCAAAAAAACGCTACCTGAACACAGATTTTCAGGTAGCGTACTGTTTTTCTTCCATATCAGGAAATCGAAAGGGCGTTAAGAAAACAGTCCTGCGGACTGTTTTTAGCCCGTAGCGCTGATGAATTTTTAGCTCCGCACACGCCAAAACAGGCGATATGAAACACTTTTCACAAAACCAAAACACCCCATCTCCACCAAAAAAACGCTACCTGAACACAGATTTTCAGGTAGCGTACTGTTTTTCTTCCATATCAGGGAATCGAAAGGGCGTTAAGAAAACAGTCCTGCGGACTGTTTTTAGCCCGTAGCGCTGATGAATTTTTAGCTCCGCACACGCCACAACAGGCGATATGAAACACTTTTCACTTAACCAAAGCACCACATCTCCACCAAAAATATCACCCGCCTCTCGGCGGGTGATTAAGCAATTATTCCATTTTAAAATCGGAATCCTTTTCGGCGGGGAGTCCCTGCTCGTTCTTTCCGGGGTACTGGTTTTCACCGTCGGAGAAGATTATGAACGGATTTTCCCAGTCATAGAGGAAGCTATGCTCGTATTTGCCGTCGCCGAGCTTCTTCATCTCTGTTCCGGGCCAGGGCTTTTCCTGACCGTCGGAATCGTCGTAAACATAAGCGTACAGCGTATCACCCCAGCCTTCGGGCTTTTCAAAGGTCACCTTGTCGCCCTTTTCAACGTAGCGGGTGGTGTCGGTGCCGGTGATGTTGGCGTTTGTGAAATAATACTTCATATATGTTTTCTGACCGGCCTTGCTTTCGGTCTTGAGTGTGAGGGTGATTACTCCGTCCGTGGCGTCGGACGCCTTGAGCGTAACCTTGTCGCCGTCTTTGTACTTTGTTTCCTTGCCGTCGTTCACGGAATATGTACCCTCGTCGGCGTTTTTGACCTCGAGCGGAACCTCGATTGTCTCGGAGTCGTAGAGACAGCTCACCTTGTCGCTGATTTTAACCGTCGCGGGAGCAGCGTACTCTGTGTAGCCCTCGTTGTAAAGAACTACAACGCCGTACTCGGGAATCGGTGTGTCACAGGAAAGCTTTCCGTCCTTGACGGTGTAGACCGTCTTGTTGTCTACGCGGTCGGTGTATGTGCCGTCAGCGAGGCTTGTCTCGAAATCGACCTTGAGCTCCTTTGCGGTGTTAACGATAACTGCGCCCTTGTTTCCGCGGCAAATCTGAACGGAGGTGGAGTCCTCGTCGGGGTTGGTGATGTTCTCCTCCTCACCTACCATGGCGTTGCGGAAGAAGTTCACGGCTGTGACTCTCTTGTCCTTGTAGAACATATCTCCGCTTGTACCGATACGGTTCATTGTTCCCCACTGATTATCTGTGGAGCAGCCGTAGGGACGGTCAAAGAAGAGCGGAGTGCCCTTTGCTCTGGCGGCGATAATCGCCCAGCCGTCGATTACAAGCTCGTCGTCCATCGCCGACCAGTTACCGTCGTTTATGTAGTTGTCGTGGGACTCGACCCATGTGACGCAGCTCTCGTTTGAGCCGACCTTCAAGTCCTCTACATACGCGGTGTCAACGTCGCACTGCATTACGGCGCTGCGGATTTTTGAGCCGTAGGAGCTCGCGGTGCAGGCTCCGATTGTGTTGATGTAATCGCCGATTCTGTCGTTGTCGCCCTGCAAGACCTCGCCGTAGTTAAAAATCTTGTCGGCGTTTTTGATTTCCTTTGTTACCCTCGTCCAGAAGTTGTTTTCAACTCCGTCGGTCTCTGTCGGGTCGTCGGGAAGCGCGATATGCTTCGCCGCGTCATAACGGAAGCCGTCGGCTCCGCACTCGATACAGTCGTTTATAAAGGAAATGAAGTAGTCCTGATAAGCCTTGTTCTCGGTGTTGATGTCGGGAAGTCCGCCCATCTTGTAGGTTGTGCACTGAAGTCTGTCGCCCCAGTTCGAGATATCCTTGTCGTTGTTCTTGTGGTAGAGCTTGTCGATTCCGCCCACAGCGTCGAGAAGATTCTGATTAAGCGCGCTTGTGGTGGGCGTTGTGTGGTTAGCTACAACGTCAACGATAACCTTGATTCCGAGCTCGTCAGCCTTTTTGCACATAGTCTTGAACTCGTCGCGGGTTCCGAGCTGATAGTTGCCGATTTTGTAATCTGTAGGCTGGAAGTGATAGTACCACTTTCCGTCTCCGTAAAGCTGCATTCCACCGCTCTCGCCAACGAGACACTCGTTGATCGGCGAGGTCTGGATCGTGCTGTAGCCCGCAGCGGCGATATCGTCGAGCGAATTTGTAATCGTCTTGAAATCCCAGCAGAAGCAGTGGAGAATCGCTCCGTCCGATATGTTTTTGGTCAAATTATAGTCTGTGTTTGTCGACTCTCCGCCCGAGCATGACACAAGCGAGAAGCCCGCTGTAAGAATAAGCGCGGCGCAGAGAAGAATTGAAGTGAGTCTTTTCATAACGTCCTCCTGAAAAAATACTACTAATATATTAACACAATAAAAAAGTAAAGTCCACAAAAAACTCCTATCCAAAAGCACCAAAAATAAACACAAAATATATACAGAATTAACTATAGATTTTTATACTCTAATATGATAGAATATAAAGAAGTAAAAGGAGGTTTTACTATTATGAAAAAAAAGATAGCGCTGTTTCTGGCTGTTCTGACGCTCATGGGAGCGTTCACGGTAATGGCGGCGAGCGCGGCAACTTCCAATGTTATCCTCGTCGATAACAAATACAAGGAAGGCGAAGGTTTCAAAAAGACAGAGGTAGTTTACGAGCCGAAGGTCGGCACTTTGGTAACATACACCTGCTCTGTTTCCTGCCCCAATCTCCTAGAGGACGGACAGTTTTTGCTTTTGTATGATAACAAGATTTTAAAGGTATCCGAGGTAAGCGTTCCAAATATCCCCGAGGCTGTTTTCAATCCCGACTTCAAGACTCCCGAATACGCCTCCACCTATTTAAACGACAAGGTCAAGATGAACTTCTCCCGCTTCAAGGGCATCGACTTCAAGGAAGAAAAGGTTCTTTTCACAATCAAGTTCAGCGTAATTGCCGAGGGCGAGGGCAAAATCGAGCTCCTCACAGACCCCGACGAGAAGATCCCCTTTGAGTCGAATGTCAGCGAGGGCATGGTCATCAGCGATACAAACGACAAGGACGTTATAAGAATCACAACGATCAACCAGAAGCTCGAGCTCAGCGAAGAGCCCTCCACGGAGCCCGAAACAACCGCTTCCGCAAGCGTTGAGCCGACCGCGACCGAGGGTTCGACCTCGGCTTCTCAGAACACCGAAGCGACAGAGGCTACAACAAACGCGCAGACCTCAAGCGAAACAGCCGCTCCCACCGAATCGGGCG
Organism: Ruminococcus sp.; assembly: GCA_017384945.1. GTDB lineage: Bacteria > Bacillota > Clostridia > Oscillospirales > Acutalibacteraceae > Ruminococcoides. The sequence goes on from JAFNSO010000014.1 coordinate 7,797, forward strand.
CGACTGAGGCTTCAAGTCAGTCGGATGCTACGGCTTCAACAGCTTCCACCGATCCGTCCGATACAAGCGCCACAACACCGAGCGAAACAACAGTAACCGACCCGTCGGCGACTGACAATACTAATCCCTCGGATACAAGCGCGACAAACCCTTCAGACACAAGCGCGACTGAGCCGAGCGAAACAGGCGCGACCGAGCCAAGCGAAACAGGCGCGCAGGCGACAGACTCAACTACCGCTCCCGCTACAGAGGCGACAACAGCGGCTACAGAGCCAACCGACAAACCAAGCGCGACTGTGTCCTATGATGACAGGCCAAGCGTAAAAGGGGCTGTCAGCTATTTCAAGAATCTCAAAAACGATAAAGACCCCGCGGGCACGGTATTCGGCAATCTCCGCGCCAACTCCAAGAAGGTCAGCACAAAGGCAATCAAGCTTACCTGGAACAAGGTCAGCGGCGCTAAGAGCTACATCATCATGGGCGGAAAATGCGGAAAGTCCTACAAAAAGCTCAAGACATTAAGCAAGCTCACATACACTCAAAAGAAGCTGAAGAAGGGCACCTACTACAAGTTTATTGTTATGGCGGCAGACTCAAATAACAAAGTAATTGACGTTTCAAAGGTTATTCATGTAACGACAAAGGGCGGCAAATACGGCAACTACAAGAGCGTTAAATTCACTAACGCGAAGAGCTCAATCACAATAAAGAAGGGCAAGTCCTTCACCCTCAAGGCAAAAGCCGTAAAGGCTGACAAGAAGGTCAAAAACCACAGAAAGATTTGTTTCGAGTCATCAAACACAGGCGTCGCCAAGATAAACTCAAAGGGCAAGATCACAGCCAAAGGAAAAGGCACAGCCAAAATCTTTGCTTATGCTCAAAACGGAGTTTACAAGGTAATTAAGGTTAAAGTTAAATAGTTTTTCTGAATTTTTATAAGCCATCCGCTGATTAACGGATGGCTTTATCCTTGTCCGCGATCCCTACCAACGAAGTAAAGGTTTTGTTTTTCTCGTTGTAGCTCGTCTCATAGCTACCGTTGTATTTTTCCGCGATCCTTCTAACGCTTTTAGTCCCGATACCGTGATAAAGGGAGTCGGACTTATTCGTAAGGAAAAGACCGTTCTGCATTTTAGGCTCGCGATCGCTTGAATTGATTATTTTTATCATGGTAAAGCCGATATTACGAGTAACGATCGAAAAATCTATGAATTTTTCCTTTGACGGCGACGCCGCCTCGACAGCGTTCTCCAACAGATTTTCAAGCAAGGCTGTAATCTCATACTCCTCCATAAGCCCGAAATCCGCTTCACTTACGTCCGCAACAAAGGTAATTCCCCTTTCTCTGCATATGGAATAATAGCGGTTTGTAATTAGATTAACGATTTGGTTTTTTGAATACTCGACAGGATTAAAAATCTCAAAATCATCCGCGAGGCTCTTCACATAGCCTTCTATTTCAGGGTTGACCCCTCTGGACAACAGCATAATCGTATTCAGATGCTTTGTTATATCGTGAATCAGCAATTTGGAATTTTCATTTTGTTTTTTCAGAAGATCAAAATATGATATATCACATTCCCGCTTTTGCTTTTCGAGGAACATTCGGGAATTTTCCGCTTGAAGCCTCAGCGAAAGCTCGTGAATATAATAAACGACTATATTCGTAAACAACAGCATTACGCTTTCTGTAAGCGCTATTTTAAACAGGCTTTCCGTCTGATACCTGACGCACAGCCGAAACGAATAGTCAATAATCAACACCGAAGAAACGGGAAGGATCGCGAGCGGTAAGGAAAAACGGTTTATTCCCGCGCAATCGGCTTTTGACGATATCCTTATCAGCAAATGAACCAAAATAAAATAGAAAAGTTTTGTTATTATCGATTGGTATAATAATACGTACTCGTTTTTGATATTCGCGGACACGGTTGTATTATAAATAACCGAAAAGCCGTAGATTACAATCAGCTCCGAGGCAATCATCAAAAGCATCAACACAAAGCAGCTGAACAGCGCGCTTTTTATTCTGCTCTTGCAGCAGATACAGCAAATCAAACAGTTGCATACCAAAAAGCCAAGGGCGTTCAGCGTCGGAACGCCGGCTAAGCTGACCGCGTACTGAATCAAAGCGCTCACAGCAAAACAAGGCGCTATAATTCTTAAAGAGAATTTTCGTTCAAACACAAAATCAAAATAATAGAAAGATATAAATGACTCGACCGCGAAAACAAGCGCGTAACACACAGATGAAATCACAGGCTTTCCCCCATATACTCGTAAAAAGCCTTTTTAAACGGAGTATAATACGCTCTTGAAACAGGAACAACGATTTTTTCTCTTCCGTTTTTAAGCGTCGCCTTGGTTTTGTCAAAGGCTATCACCTTTCTTAGATTCACAATATAGCTGTATTGAGCCTGAGCAAAGTATTCATACGCGCTCATTCGTTTTTTCCAGTAAGCAAACTTTCCTCTTACAAGATACTCCCTTTCCGTTGTTACTATTTTGGTTTTGCGTTTTTCAATCGAGAGATATATGATATCCGACGTAAAAATACTGTAGCACTCGTCAAAATACTCCAAAACAATTTTTTCCGTATTCCGACGATAAAGCTTAACAGCCGTTTTTAAGCTTTCCTGAAAACGGCTGTTTTCAATCGGCTTGGAAAAATATCTGAAAACATTTATGTCCATAGCCTTATCCAGGTATTCACGATAAGATGTTACTATGAACACTATTACATTTGGATTCAGCGTCTTTAAGCGCCTCGCGACGGTCAAGCCGTCGGTACCGGGCATTTCTATATCGATAAAAGCAAGGTCAAATTTTTCCCCGCTCTTTATCGCCGACGCGCCGCCGAGACATACCGTAACGTCAAAGCTCATCCTTAAAACCCCCGACGAGATTTCAAGCGCTTTCCTTATACATTCCGCGTCCGAATAATCGTCATCACAAATCAATATTTTCAAATCGGTTCCCTCCATTTTTTTCTCTATAAAAATAGACGAAACAAACCGCGCTTTTCATACCTAAATCAAAGATTTTTTTAAAAAAGAGTCTCAAAATACAAAAATTGTTAAATTTTTTACAGATTTCGCAAATATAAAGTAATTAAAAGGAATTTGATTATAATCAGTATCGGAAAGAGCTTTCGGAGTACAGATATGAGTCCGCTATAAACAAAATTGTACGTTCACTCTTTCCTCCTTGCTTGTATCTGTACTTCCGCCTAAAGAATAAAGCCGTCGCTCGCGCGACGGCTAGGTCTATTTGTAATTTTTCTTTGAGAGAATTTTAGCCTTGCCCGAGGAAGTGATTTTAAGAACCTTTGTCATGGATTTGTTCTTCATCCTCGAGTTGTATCTTGTTGTGTAAATATACCTTCCGCTGAGAGCTATTCCGTAAAAGCTCTTGGCGGTTGATTTTTTTATCGTCAGAACACGTTTGAATTTCTTTGAGGAAATACTGTAACGGTAAATATCACGCTTGGTGTTGAAGAAGATGTATTTTCCACTTGCGCAGAGCTTGCTAAACGAGTCCTTATAGGGGTATTTATTCGCGTAATACCAGACGTCGGGAATTACCTTCAACGCCTTCTTTTTGCCGTTTTTGAGGCGAATCAGAGCGCTTCGGTGTTTTCCCTTATAGTTGTTGTCGATGTAATAGAACGCTTTTTTGTAATAAACTATCTCGGAACAGATATTTCTGAAAAACGCGGTGTTATACTTCAAGCTCGAACACGAAAAAGCATCCGAAAATGTCACGTCGCTCATAAAGCCCGTGTAATTGCCGCTCGACGCGTTCAGAAGCTTGCTGTCGGTGCACAAAAAGAACTTGTGACGAACGTATCCGCAGGTGTCGGGCTTCGGGTCGTCGGAGGTCACGTCGATATGGTAAAACCTGCCCTCTATTTCAACGGCGTTCCAGCAATGATGCTTTACGTCGTTGTTGATTATCTTGCTGTTTACGCCGACCTTCGAGAGCAAAAGGCTGTACGCCCTCGAATAGCCCTCGCAGATCGCCTGACCGCTTACCAAGGCTCCGTAGGCAGTAAAGGAAAGCTTGTTCTTCTCCTTGTATTCGCAGTTGACCGCGATTCTGTCGTGCAGAACCAATGCCTTTTGAAGCCCGCTCCACGAGGCTGAAACGCCGTCGAGAAAGCTGTCGACCGCCTTGTTGAATTTTTTGACCATAGACGGAATCGAACCAAGCTCACAGATATATCTAGGTCTGATCGTTTCAACCAAATCCGTGAGATTATTGTAGTTGTAGTTGATAAACGAAGCGTCAACATAGAAAATATCGGGGTTGTCAAACACAGCCGATTTATAGGCAAAGATTATATTGTCCTTGGAAATATGAAAGTCGGACACATCTATGCTTGTCTTTTTCTCACGAAGAGCTTTAGCTATGTACTCTTCAAGCCCCGGGTAATAGTCCTCGACAACGGGGACAAAGGGGTAGATCCTTCCGAGTCCCGACGCGGCGTCGGACGGAAAAAGAGCCGCCGTGGACAAAACCGTCAAGGCGCATATTATAAAACAAATTAATCTTTTCAAAACATCACCTCTGCTATAATTATACCGAAAAACAAAAGTTTTTCAAGAAATATTTAAAAACCTGTTGACATATTTTAATCTCGGTGATATAATACCTATAAACTTAGTAGGATTAATATGTTTTAATTGGAGGCATTATGAATTATTTTGAATGCAGAGAACGATGTTGACTCCCGAAAAGTCACACAATTCATTTCATTATTATTATTAAAGGAGTCACATTATGAAAATTTACAGCAAAATCACAGATTTAATAGGAAAAACACCCCTTCTTGAGCTCACAAACTATGAAAACGAAAACAAGCTCGACGCCAAGGTAGTCGGAAAGCTCGAGTACTTCAACCCCGCGGGAAGCGTTAAGGACAGAATCGCCAAGGCTATGATTGACGACGCCGAAAGCAAGGGCGCACTCAAGCAGGGCGCGGTTATCATTGAACCCACAAGCGGAAACACGGGAATCGGACTCGCGTCCGTCGCGGCTGCGAGGGGCTACAGAATCATCCTCACAATGCCCGAGACGATGAGTGTGGAGCGCAGAAATCTTTTGAAGGCGTACGGCGCGGAACTCGTTCTCACAGACGGAGCCAAGGGTATGAAGGGTGCTATCGAAAAGGCTCACCAGCTCGCGGAGGAAATTGAAAACAGCTTTATTCCGAGCCAGTTCACAAACCAAGCGAACCCCGAGGTCCATTTCAAGACAACGGGTCCCGAGGTTTGGGACGACACCGACGGCAAGGTAGACATTCTCGTAGCGGGCGTCGGAACAGGCGGAACACTCTCGGGTACGGGAAAATATCTTAAGAGCCAAAATCCCGACGTAAAGGTCGTCGCGGTTGAACCCGCCACCTCCCCTGTTCTCTCCGAGGGCAAGGCGGGTCCGCACAAAATCCAGGGAATCGGCGCCGGCTTTGTTCCCGACACTCTCAACACCGAGATTTACGACGAAATCATCAAGGTCAGCAACGAGGACGCTTTTAAAACAGGAAAAGCCCTCGCCAACACGGAGGGACTTCTTGTCGGTATTTCCTCGGGCGCGGCTGTATTCGCGGCGACAGAGCTCGCAAAGCGTCCCGAAAACAAGGGCAAGCTTATAGTCGCGATTCTCCCCGACACAGGTGAAAGATACCTCTCCACCCCTATGTTTTTATAAGTAAATGTAAAAGCTGTCGCAAACGCGGCAGCTTTTGTTTATAGCAAACTGGCGATGAGCAGCGAAAAGCGCGCCTGCGGCACGCTTTTCTTATATCACATAATCATTTGATGAGTTTTTATTGTCCAAAATATCCTGTAGGGTGATCGAGTCGAGATACTCGCTCACGACCCTTTTCAAGCCCTGCCAGACGTAGAGCGTACTGCAATCTATCTGGCGGTCGCACTCAACCTCATCGCCGTCGATACACGGAATCGGCGAAAGCGTGCCCTCGGTCAGTCTCAGAATCTCCCCTACCGTACACTCCTCGGGCTCAACGGCGAGACGGTAGCCGCCCTGAAAGCCTCGGTTTGTTTTCAGAATCCTTGTTTTATTCAGAATCGGAACAATCTGCTCCAAATATTTTTTTGAAACCTTCTGACGCTCAGCAATATCCTTCAACGCGATATAGCCGCTGTTTCTGTGCTCAGCCAAATCGACGAGCATTCTCAGCGCGTAGCGTCCCTTTGTTGAAATTCTCATATATTTCACCTCACGCTACAATAATACCACAAATCTGATAGGTTTTCAAGAAATTTGTTGCAAAACCTACCTTTCTTATGTATAATAAATACAGAGGCCCTGACCTAAACCGAGGGCGGAAAGGCAGATAATATGAAAGATACCGAGAAAAAAGTCGCTATGATACTGGAAAGCTACTCAAAGCACGAGCTCACGAGCCGTATTGACGAGGATAATATAGTAAGCAGAGACGCGCTGATTCTGATTGTTAAGGAAATAAGAAAGCTCCTTTTCCCGGGGTTCTTCGACAACAACAAGGTGAGAAGCGAGTACCTCCCCTATCTTGTCGGAGAAAGGCTGGAGTATATCGAGTACAACCTCAAAAAGCAGGTCAAAAGAGCCCTCTCAAATGAGAAGATCGACGTAGACTGTCAGAGCAAATCCGAGGAAATCGTAAGCAAATTCATCGACACAATCCCGAAGCTCAGGGAATATCTGAGCACCGACATACAGGCGGCGTACAACGGCGATCCCGCGGCGTACAGCACCGACGAGATCGTATTTTGCTACCCGGGAGTTTTCGCGATTACGGTTTACCGAATCGCCCACGAGCTGTGGGTACTCGGGGTTCCGATGATTCCGAGAATTATCTCCGAATACGCCCACAATCTGACGGGAATTGATATTCACCCGGGAGCCACAATCGGAAAATACTTTTTCATCGACCACGGTACGGGTATAGTTATCGGCGAAACAACGGTTATCGGCGAGAACGTAAAGATTTATCAGGGCGTGACGCTCGGAGGTCTCTCGACCAGAAAGGGTCAGCAGCTAAAGGGAGTCAAGCGTCACCCGACAATCGGCGACAACGTGACGATCTACTCCAACACAAGCATACTCGGCGGTGATACGATAATCGGAAACAACGTCGTAATCGGCGGTAATGCCTTCATCGTGAACTCGGTAGCCGAGGGAATGAAGGTCAATATCCGCAACCCCGAGCTCGAGTACAGCGTGGACAGACGCTATGAGGACGGATTCTGGGATTTTTCAATATAATATACGCGGTCGGAGAAAATCTTCGACCGCATTTTCTTACATTTTATACTCAGTTTGTATATTATTACTATTGATTTTGTCTGATTTTTGTTATATTATAATATAAAATCAAAACAAGGGGGTTCGTTATGAACTCAAAGATAATAAAGGGAATTCTGTGCGCGGCGCTTACTTTTGTGATGATTCTGGGAACGGTCACATTTGAAGCCGCCGCGAATAAGCCCGACATAAATATGTCCTCCGCTCATTCAAAAATCGGGTATCCCGTATATCTGAAAGTGCTGCGCGCTGACAGAAAAGTAAAATGGAGCTCAAGCAACACTAAGGTAGCGAAAATCGACTCAACAAAAGGAAAACACAAGGAAAGAGCCACGGTAAAATGCCTGAAAGGCGGAAAAGCGCTGATTACCGCGAAACTCGGAAAGGCAAAATTCAAGTGTAAGGTTTACGTTAAGAAAAAGGCAAAGAAAAAGGAAGCGCAAATCGTATACGGCGAATGTGTTTACATTTCATCCTCGGGCAAAAAGTACCACAGAGCCGACTGCGGTACGCTTAGGGCCAAAAAGTTTGAGGTTCAGAAATCGTGGGCAATAGCAAACGGCTACGAGCCCTGCAGAGTGTGCAATCCATAAAAAGTCAAATGAGGCTGTCGCGTCGTAATTGACGGGACAGCCCCTTATTGTTATGAAAAGTTTTGGATCGCGACCGAACTGTACTTCTGCATTCTCTCTTCGGTGTAGAGGAAAAACTCGATGAACTGATTAATACCCTCTTCGTATTTCAAAACCTCGTAGTTTTTGCCCTTGATATAGTTGTCGGGCTCACCGTAGAGCTTTTTGATTTTCTTTGAGGTGATTTTTTCGTCAAATCTTAAGCCCTCGGGAAGAACAGCCTTTAAGTCCTCGCCCAAGCCAATCTTGATCTCGCCGACCTTGCAGTCCTGATAGGACAGTGTTTGGTCGGTCGGATTCCAGAGCTGCGAGGAGAGCGATTTTCCCTCGCTGTTCTTCGGATAAACTCCGATAGAATACTTCTTAGACTCGAGACTTCCCGACTCCGTGTATTCAAAGCCGATTTTTTTCAGCTCGGAAGCGTCGCAGGGAAGCTTGAAGTCCACGCCGTTGAGGTTAATTGACCACGTCATCAGCTTTTTCTTCTTCGCCTCGTCAACCTTGTTGTTTGTGCTTACGATTGCCGTACCCGTTTCCTGGGACACGTCCTCCCTGTCGGAGTTTGAGCTGTCTGAACCGCAAGCGCACAGGCTTAACGCGATAATCAATGCCGCGGTAATAACCGCAATTAGCTTTTTCATTCGGATTTCCTCATTTCTTTATGGGTTATAGTCGCTCCAGCCGTTGTCGTAGATTTTTCCGGGTCCGGGAACGTCGAGGTCGGTCGTCTTTCCGCTGTCATTGCCGACCGTGAAGATTACGTGGGTGGCTCCCTCGGGGATTTCAATACGGAATACATCTCCGCTGACATTCTCCATGGCTGTACCCGGCCACGCCATCATCTGCGGATTTTCGTCTGACCAGAAGTAAGCGTTACAGGGATTCCAGTTGCCGCTGTTCTTGAAGTAAACGTAGTTTCCGCCTGCCTGTGTCGGAGCTTCGGTGGGAGCCTCGGTCTCGGGCGCCTGCGTAACAACAGGAGCCTGAGTCGCGGGAGTCGGAGCCGAACCGCCGCCGTAGGGCTGATTTGTCTTTCCGTAGCCCGAAAGCTTTGCGATATATTTCTGGATGCAGGTAGCGTCCTTAACGTTTACGTTGCCGTCCTCGTTTACGTCGGAGAGCGCGAGAGCCTTGCCCGCAAGGGTTTTAAGCATAGCCGCGTGCTGCTGGATAACTGTAGCGTCCTTTACGCTGACCGTATTATCGAGGTTAGCGTCGCCGTAGATACCCTGAATACTCGGCGGAGCCGTTGTGGGAGCGCTGGTAACGGGAGCCTGAGTCGGGGTCACGGGAGACGACTTGTAGTAGTCCTTCCACTCCCCGTTGACGTAGATTTTGCTCTCGCCCTGCTTAATCGAATATCCGTCCTCGCCTGTCTGGTCGGCGCCGTTGTTTGAGAAAATAACCTTCGCGCTCGTCCAGCTTTCGTCGAGGGCAATACCGTAGATGTTGCCGTCGACCTTCTTCATAGCGACTCCCGGCCACTTGCCGTTGTTTACGGTTTCGCTCGCGAAGGCGTAAGCGTAAACTGTGGGCCACTTGGAGCTTGAATTATCAAAATAAACTGTTGTTTTTCCGTCAATTGTCTTGACCGCCTTCTTGGTGAAGGTGTAGGAATTGCTGACGGTTTTGCCGTCCTTGCTCTTACCGCTGAGCTTGAGAGTGATGCTCTGACCCTCTGCCATATCCGCGCCGATTGTGATTTTGTCACCGCTCTTGTATGCCTTTTCGGCGGCTGAGCCTAAAACGTATGTCTGAGACGTTGTGTTGTCGGCGAGCAGGGTTATCTTGGCTGTGCCGTAAAAGCTTCCGCCGTCGCTCGAGCCGTTGAAGTCGATTGAAACAGACGGTCCCGGAGCAGTCTGATTGTAAACAACCGCTACGCCCGAGGAATCAACGTTACCCGAAATCTTGCCGCCCGAAACCTTGAAGGTTGAGCCTGAAACCTGATCCTTGTAGGTGCCGTCCTTCATCTTGTGAACAGGAAGATTTACGGAACCGCCGCCGCCGAGCTTCGAGATTACAATACCCGAGGTTCCGCGCTCGTTGTACGCGCAGTCACCCTGCGAGGAAAGGTACTCGCCCTCGCCGTCGAAGTAGTTTTTGAACTTGTTGACCTCGGCAACGGGCTTTGACTTATATGTCGTATCGGTGCTGGCGTCACCCATATTCGCGGCGGGACGCGCAAAGTAAAGCGCGGTAGCGCCCGCTCTCGAGCCGACTATAGCCCAGCACTTAACGATTGTCTGATTTGAGATATTCTTTGTGTTCGGAATGCCCTTTGAGCCTGAGTTACCCATATATGTATCGTGAGACTCACACCAGAGCACGGATTTATCAATCGCGAGACCGCTTTTGTTGTCGCCCGCGCCTGTTGAGGCGAGACCCGAAGCGTTTCGGTCGTTGGCGCAGACGAGTCTCCAGTCGCTCGCCTGGTTGTCGGTTACGTTCATATACTTTGTATAGTTCTGAATGCTCGTACCCGCGCCGTTGAGGATTTCTCCGTATACAAACGCGTTGGGAGCGCCCTTCAGAACCGTGGGCCAGAAGTCGGAGCCGCCGTTCTCGCCGGGGAGCTCGATGTGCTTAGCCGCGTCAAAACGGAAGCCGTCTACGCCGCAGTTCACGCAGTCTGTGAGGAGCTGCTTGTACTTGCCCATAATCGTGCCGTTACCCGTATTGAGGTCGGGCAGGTCAATAGCGCCGTGAGTAACCTTGTAACGGTTGCTGTCGTCGTCCGCCATCATCGGGTCGGAATGCCAGTACTCGTCTCGTCTGAGGTCGCCGTCAACCTGTGTGCTGACGTTGCCGAGACCGTTGCAGTGCTTGCCCTGGTCGGCAAGGTGGTTTGCTACGATATCAACAACGACCTTTATTCCGAGCTTTTCCGCCTCTGTACACATCGCCTTGAGCTCTGACTTTGTACCGAGCCATGAGTTGCCGTCCGCTATACGGATTCCGAGCGGCTGGTAGAGCTTCCACCACTGACCGCCCTGATCTTTCCAGCTCGCGCCGTAGTCCTTCGGCGGCTGGACGGGAGAGGTCTGAACAGCGGTGTAACCCGCGTCCTTGATAGCCTTAAGGTTTGCCTTGATTGAGTTATATGACCAGTCAAAGCAGTGCAGAATCGCCGAGCCGTTGATCGTTTTCTGCGGCGCAATACTGCCGGCGGAGGTTTTTGTCTTTACCGAGTCAGCCGCTGAGGTCGGAAATGAGCCGAACGCGAACACCGAAACAAGCATACAAAGAACAAGAAACACTCCTGTAATTCTTTTATTCAAATTTCTCACTCCTAAATCTTTTATACCGATTATCGGTAATAAACAGGTAATCAGCCTGTATATTTACATCCACGTTAACTTCTATTTTATCTTGACCTTCACGGTCACATACGTTGTCTTGGGCTCGTACTCCTTGTTACCCTTGAAATCAACCATAAGCCTGATTTTGTAGGTTCCCTTTTTATACTTGCCCTTTTTGATTGTGAGCTTGCCTGTCTTTGAGTTGACGGTAATCTTTTTGTAGAGCTTCTTAGCCGTTCCGCTCTTGACCTTTGTAATCTTTACGCTGCCCTTGACGTTGGAGAGTGTTATGACCTTGAGGTTAACCTTCTTCTTTTTGAGGGTTTTCGCCTTAACTGTCTTTGTCTTTGCCGCCTTAACCTTTGAGGGGTGCTTCTTAAGAAGATCATATGAGACGGTTTCGGTTACGGGCTCGGTTGTCGGAGGCTCTGTGGCGGGAGCTGTAGTCTCCGTCGCTACGGTTTCGGTTACGGGCTCGGTTGTCGGAGGCTCTGTGGGTAGCTCCTCGGTGTAGAAGCCGTCCTCCTTGTAGACAGCCGCGGTTTTGCCCGCCTCGAGAGAGCCTGTGAGTCTGCCGTCCTTTGAAACGAAGGTGACCCCGTTTACGTGGTCGGTGTAGGTACCCTGCGGGAGCGAGGTCTCAACGTCGATCTCCATCGTGTCGCTCGGAGAATTGTTGATAAACGCCGCGCCCTTGTCACCGCGCTTGATATAAATGAACGCCTTTTTTCTGAGGACGTTGGTCATCTCGGCGCTTGTACCCTTCATAAGGTTGTGGAATTTGTTGAACGCTACGACCTCGGGGTCAAAGTAGTTTTCGTCGCCCGCGTTGCCGATTTTGTTTGTGCCCCAAATGGTGCTCTTGTGGCGCGCCGCGGTCTGTGAGGGAGAGCTTCCCTCTGGACGGCTGAAGAACAGCGACGTCGTGTTGCCGTAGGCTGTGATAAGCGCCCAGCCGCGTCTGATTTGCTCATTGGTGAGCCAGTATGAGGAAACGCCCGGGTTGAACACCGCCTCGCCGTTCGCGTAGGTATCGTGGGACTCAACCCATGTTACAAGACGGCTCTCATCGACATTCTCGGAGGAACGGTTTGAAAGAGCCATCGCGCTGGCCGCGATAGCGCCCGACTTTCTGCCTGAGATATCGTCGAGGTACTTTCTGACTGTATAACCGTATGAGGAAGCGGTAACGTGCATGATTTTGGCGTAGTCGGAATAACGGGAGATATTCTGCTGAACGGAGGTAGCTCCCTGCAAAACCTCGCCGTACTGGAACTCAGAGCCGTTGGGAAGAACGGTCGGCCAGAACTCGCTCGCGAACTCGGGGTCGTCGTCGGGAAGCTCGATGTGCTTAGCCGTGTCATAACGGAAGCCGTCTGCGCCCGCCGCAACTACCTTTTTAAGATAATCGGCGATAATCTTCTGATACTTCGGGTTCTGAGTGTTTACGTCGGGAAGTCCGTTGTACCACTGGGTCACGCTCTTACGTGTGTCCTGATTCTTTGAGCCGTCGTAGTTGTGGTAAAGACCGCCGTCTATGAATCTGAGAGACGGATCTACCTTGTCCTTGTCGCCGCTTGTGTGGTTGGCGACAACATCGACGATAACCTTTACGCCGTACTTGTGAGCTTCCTCGCACATAGCCTTGAACTCTGCCTCTGTGCCGAGCTGGTAGTTTCCGATTGTGTAGTTTGTCGGCTGATAATGGTAGTACCATTTTCCGTCGCCGTACAGCTCCATTCCCGCGTTGTCGCCCTTGAGACAGGCGTTAATCGGCGAGGTCTGAACCGCGGCGTAGCCCGCTTCGGCGATTTTCGGGATATTCTTCTTGATGTTGTTGAAGTTCCAGCTCCAGCAGTGAAGAATCAAGCCGCCTTCGATTGTCGCGTCGGAGGTCTTCTCCTCGGGAGTCGAAACTTGGGCGGAGGTGTTTTCCGCGCGGTAGGTAACGCCCATAACGGCTACCGATACCAAAAGCATAACCGATATCAGAACAGCCAGAGAGCGCCTTGCGATTGTTTTCATAATTATCATTCCTTTCACGTTAATTGTAATGAGGTTTTTTAGTGGTGGGTAGTGTCGAGGTAATTTTGCAGAATAATCGTCGCCGCTACCGAATCAACGACGTTCTTGCGCTTTTTACCCCTTGTATTTGTAGCGTTGAGATAGTTATGAGCGGTGATTGTTGTACCGCGTTCGTCCTGCATACGGACGAGAAGGCCTGTCCTCTTTTTGAGCTTCTGAGCGAAATCGCGGGCGTTTTTAGCCGAATCGCCCTCCGTACCGTCCATATTCTTCGGCAGTCCGACAACAATCATTTCCGCCTGCCGCGCCATAGCGACGCTGGACACCTTTTCAACAAGAAAATCGGGGTTCTTCTCGCTTATCTGAGCGAGCGGGGTCGCGAGCATTTCGCTTTTGTCGCAGATTGCGAGACCCGTACGGGCTTTTCCTAAATCCACTGATAAAATTACCATTTTATATCCCTCTGCGTAAGAAATTTCAATATAAGAAATATAGCTTGCGTCGAAAAAGTTCTCTTTTTATTGTATCAAATTTATCTGTAATAATCAATATAAATTATGGACAATTAAGCGTATTTTTTATACCTATGACTTTACCACGGCTTTACGGAGCCCGTGAGCTCACTTACTGATTTTATGCCCCTGTCGTCCATAAATCGGGAAAGTCCCTCGTTAATTTTAACGGGCGCGTAGGGGTCGGAGAAGAGAACTGTGCCGATTTGAAGCGCCGACGCTCCCGCCATAAGCATTTCAACCGCGTCCTGCCACGTTGAAACTCCGCCCATTCCGACAATCGGGATTTTGACGGCGTTATAAACCTGCCAAATCATCCTTACAGCGACGGGGAACACCGCGGGACCGCTGAGGCCGCCCGTGTTGTTGCGGATAATCGGTCTGCCCGTGTTTATGTCGATTCTCATACCCGTAAGGGTGTTTATCATCGAAATCACGTCCGCTCCGAAGTACTCGGCGGACTTCGCGATTTCGGCTATGTCGGTAACGTTGGGGCTGAGCTTTACCATAAGCGGCTTTTTGCAGTGACGCTTTACGGCGTCGGTAATCGCTCCGACCGACTCGCAGGAGGTTCCGAACTGAACGCCGCCGCTCTTTACGTTGGGACAGCTTATGTTAAGCTCAACGAAATCAACGTCGGAGTCGGATAGCTTCTCCGCCATGGCGCAGTAGTCCTCCTGAGTATTTCCAGCGATATTCGCGATAATCCGAGTATTCTGCTCCTTGAGCCACGGTAAGTCCTCACTGATAAAGTGGTCTACCCCCGGGTTCTGGAGACCTACGGCGTTGAGGATCCCGCCCTCCGTCTCGGCGATTCTGGGAGGCGGATTGCCGTCCCTCGGAGCGAGGGTTATTCCCTTGCAGGAAATTCCCCCAAGAGTCGAAAGCGGATAAAACTCGGAAAACTCTCTGCCGAAGCCAAAGGTTCCCGAAGCCGCGATAAGCGGGTTTGAAAACTCAACCGAACAGATTTTTACCGATAAATCACTCATCAAAGAACACCTCCTCGGCGTTGTATACGGGACCGTGACGGCAGACCTGAGACATAAACGCCTCACCGTCCTTCGGCTTCTGCTTACAGGCGCACACAAGACAGGCTCCGATTCCGCAGCCCATACGCTCCTCGAGCGAAACCTGACATTTTACTTTTCCCTTGCAGACCGAATAGATTGCCTTTAGCATCGGAATGGGGCCGCAGGCGAGCACCTCGTCTATCTCCCCTATTCTCTCGCTGAGAACATCGGTGACAAAGCCCTTTCTGCCCGCGCTTCCGTCGTCGGTCGTGAGCACAAGCTCTGCTCCCGCGTTTCTAAAATCGTCCTGTAGAATAACTAAGCTCTTATCGCGAAAACCCGTGATAACGAGCGGATTTTCGCACTGCTTGGCTGTAAAAAGCATCGGAGGAACTCCGATTCCGCCTCCGATAAGGCAGTAGCGCTTTCCCTTTTCGAGCTCAAAGCCGTGACCGAGAGGCGCGAGGATCTCGACCTCCTCGCCGACCTTCATCTGAGACATAAGCCTCGTTCCCTCGCCCTTGACCTGAAAGACGAGACGCAGGCTTCTCTCGTCGGCGTCACAAATCGAAATCGGACGTCTGAGGGTTCTGCCGAACACCTTGACGTTGGCAAACTGGCCGCAGGACGCGAGCGCGGGGATTGTATCGTTCTCGACAGTCCAGTCGAAAATCCCGTCTGCTAACTGCTCGTTTCTCACAAGCCTGAATGGTCTGCTGTCATACTTCATAAGCTTTCTCCTTAGTTATAATTTAGTTGAACCGAAATAACGTTCAAATCCTTCTTAGAGGTCACAACGACGTTAGTCGAGAGCACCCTTTCCCCGAGAAGGTCGTTCGCTTCCTTGATAAAGTCGGCGAAGGCGTAGCTTTCGTCGGAAAACAGCGCGCTGTAGATATAGTCGAAGTCTGAATTGTTAACATAAATATGAAAATATTCCTCCCCGTTTTCCGCGACCCTCGCCAAATCCTCGCCGAGGGTGTTGTCGCTGAGGCTTTCAAGCACGCTTCCCTTGTACACATAGTAATTGCAGTCGAGGGAGTCGCACTTAGGGATAATAAGGTTGCACGATTTTATCGTGCCGTCACTCATAAAGAGCTCGTCGTCGTTGTACGCGTTCATTTTGGGAACGATAACGTGGGTTTTCTCGAGCTGCTCCGTGGTTATGTTGAAGTAGTCGTACATACTTATGTCGTTTATATCGTCCCATGTCACGTCGGTGTAGTACCAGTTTCCGTCGAGCTTTACGGCGTTCCACATATGACCCGTATCGTCATCGTCGCCGTCGATTGTCAGCGACTTTATGCCCGCGAAGGACAAAAGGTACTGAAAGGCGTAGGAATAGCCCATGCAGACCGCCTTTTGATTGACGAGACAGCCGTAAATCGTGTACGGGTCCCTGTTCTTGCTTTCGTCCGCCTTTTTGTCGTATTTGCAGTTCTTTACAATGTAGTCGTGAATGTAAAGCTCACGCTCAAAGGGGGTCATTTCCTTTTTTAAGCCCTTTAAAATGCTGTTTATGACCGCGTTGAGCTGACCGAGACGCTTTTTCTGCGTTTCCTCTTTGACGCTGAAATAGAGTGTGAGGCTGATTTTGTTGTCGTAAATCGAGAAAGAGTACGGCTCGCTGAGCCAGAACACCTCGGGATGGTCGAGCGAAAAGGCGAAAAAGACCTTCGCGAGCTGACGCTTTGTGATTGAGCAGTTCTCAACGGTAAAGCTTCCCGACTCGTAGCTCCCCTTGTAGGAGGACGAGGGCTTGTCGGTAAAATCGTTGAGGTGTGCCCCGATTGCGGAGTAAACCCGCTTCATATCCTCGGTGTCAAGCGTTTTGTAGCCCGCGTTAAGGGTGACCTGCTTGAAGTACTCGGGGGCTTTTATTTCCTGTGCGGAATTATTTTTGTCTATCTTAATCGAGTTGCTCTTGTTTGTGTTTATGGTGTCGCGCGTTTTGGTGCTGACGATGTAGGAAAAATCGTCGCACGAGGAAAAAAGAAGCGCAACAAAAAGAAGCAACAAGGCTATAATTCTTTTTTGCAATTATTTCACCTGTAATCTATCGGTAATGTCGCGACCGCGTTCAAGCTGAGGTCGGCGATGTTGCCGCTGAGATACTCGTAATAGCCCTGCGAGCCGACCATAGCGGCGTTGTCGGTGCAGACGCTTTTGTCGGGCATAAAGAACTTGAGCCCACGCTTTTCGCACTCCTCGGCGAGGGATTTTCTGAGCAGTGAGTTAGCGGAAACTCCACCCGCGGCGACTAGTGTTTTTATACCGCTGTCCTCGGCGGCTTTAAGAAAATGGGAAACGAGCAAATCAACAACCGCCTTTCTGAATGAGGCGCAGACGTCGTTGACGGGGACTTCCTCTCCCCTCTGCTCCATGGTGTGAATGAGGTTTATGACCGCGGTTTTCAGACCCGAAAAGCTGAAATCATACGGCGCGTCGTGAACAACGGGACGCGGGAACTTAAAAGCGTCAGGGTCGCCGAGCTCGGCTCTTTTGTCCATTTCGATCCCCCCGGGGTAGGACATACCCATGGTTCTGGCCGCCTTGTCGAACGCCTCGCCCGCCGCGTCGTCGCGGGTCCTGCCGATGACAGACATCTTTGTGTAGTCCTCAACCTTGACGATGTGGCTGTGTCCTCCGCTGACGACAAGACACATAAAGGGCGGTTTTAATTCTTTGTGAGAAATATAATTTGACGCGATGTGACTTCTCAGGTGGTGGGTCGGCACAAGCGGCTTGCCCGTCGCGAGCGAAAGACCCTTCGCGAAGTTGACGCCGACCAGAAGCGCGCCGATAAGACCGGGCGCGTGGGTAACGGCAATCGCGTCGATGTCGTCCATTTTTACATTCGCCTCGTCCAGAGCTCCCTTGACAACGGGAACAATCGCCTCGGCGTGACGGCGTGAGGCGATTTCGGGAACGACCCCGCCGTAAAGCTTGTGCTCCTCGACCTGTGAGGCAATGACGGAGGAAAGAACCTCGCGTCCGTCCTCGACGACCGCGGCGGCGGTCTCGTCGCAGGAGCTTTCTATTGATAAAATCTTCATAAAATCACCTAAAGTATTTAGTAAGTAAAAGCGCGTCCTCGATAGGCTTTCGGTAGTAGGATCTGCGAACACCGACCCTCTCAAAGCCGAGGCTCGAGTACAGAGCCACAGCCGCCGTGTTTGACGGACGAACCTCGAGGGTCAGGAACGCGAGTGAGCTGAACCGTTCGCAGACGTAACTGACGAGCGATTTTCCGACGCCCTTTCCCCTGTGGTCGGGCAGAACGGCAACGTTGTAAATGTAGCCCTCGTCGGCGGCAACACATAAGCCGATGTAGCCGACAGGCTTGCCGTCGAGCTCATATATAAAGAAAAAGTTGTTGTCAAGCTCAAAGGACTCGCGCAGACTCTGCTCGCTCCACGGGGTCGAAAAGCACAGTGACTCAAGCGACGCCGCGAAGGAGAGCTCGGTCTCTTTCATTTCTCTGATCATTATATTTCTTTAAGAGAACTTTGAATCGCGTCATAAATCTCGTCCCTGCAACGGCGGTAGGTGTCCTCGTCGCCGCCGAAGGGGTCGGAGATCCCGCCGGTCTCTGCGCCGAGCAGCCACACCTTGTAGGGGTTAGCTCCCATGGCAATTAGCGCGTGCTTGTGGTACGGAGTCATAACGAAGATGATATCGTAGTCCGAAAGCGTCAGCTCACGGACAGGCTTTGTGCGGTAGCGGGAGATGTCGACGCCGATTTCACGGCAGACGGCTATCGCGTTGTCGGACACCCGCTGACCCTTTGCCGCCTGAATCCCCGCGCTGTCGGCGTTAATGCCGAGCATATTGTCGTAGGAAAGCTTCTCGAGAATACCCTGCGCCATAGGACTGCGGCAGGTGTTTCCCGTGCAGACAAATAAAATATTTTTCATATAAATTCCTCCCTTGAGGTTATTAAATAATTCATAAACGTGTAAAAATAAGCTCTGTTAAAAAACCGTCAGTCAAAAATCAAGGCAAGACCTGCCGTTGATGAACCTTTCCGCTAATCAAAACGCTTCCAAAGGCAGCTTTGGCTGTCGCGGCTCGCGACCAAAGGCAGCTCCGGCTCCCGCGGCTCGCGGGCTGTCGCGGCTCGCAACTATAACACACTAAGTTTAAATCAAGTTCAGACCTGCCGTTGATGAACCTTGCCGCTAAACCAAACGCTTCCAAAGGCAGCTTTGGCTGTCGCGGCTCGCGGGCGGGTTAGGATTTGGCTTCGTACCAGGTTTTGCCTATTGACGCCTCGGCTATGAGGGGAACGCTGAGAGTGACCGCCTTCTCCATTTCCTCCTGAAGAAGCATCGCGACCCTCATGCTCTCGTCCGCGGGAGCCTCGACAATAAGCTCGTCGTGCACCTGCAAAATAAGCCGCGAGCGGAGTCCTTCCTCCCTCATACGCCTGTCAACGTTAATCATCGCGATTTTGATTATGTCGGCGGCAGTACCCTGAATCGGCATATTACGCGCGACTCTTTCACCGAAGGCTCTCGTGTTGAAATTGCCCTGCGTCAGCTCGGGGAGATACCTCCTCCTGCCGAACATAGTGACGGCGTAGCCGTTTTCTTTTGCGCTTTCAACCATACGCTTCATATACGCGTCGATCCCGCTGTAGTGAGCAAGGTACGATTTTATATAATTGCCCGCCTCGCGGGTCGTAACGTGAATGTCCTTTCCCAGAGAGAACGCCCCGATTCCGTATACGATTCCGAAATTGACCGCCTTCGCGCGGGAACGCATTTCGGGAGTCACCATTTCAAGCGGCATTCCGAAAACCTGCGAGGCAGTGATGGCGTGGATATCGTCGTTGTTTTTGAACGCGTTAATCATATTTTCGTCAGCCGAAAGGTGAGCGAGAACCCGAAGCTCAATCTGGCTGTAGTCCGCGTCAATCAGTACACAGCCGTCCTTAGCCCTGAAAAAGCGGCGAAGCTCCCTTCCGAGCTCGGTTCTGACGGGGATGTTCTGCAAATTAGGCTCGGTCGAGCTGATTCTGCCTGTGCGGGTCTCGGTCTGGTTGAAGCTCGAGTGAATCCTGCCGTCATCGGCAACAACCTTGAGCAAGCCGTCGCAGTAGGTCGATTTCAGCTTCGCGAGCGCCCTGTAGCTGAGCACCATATCGACAACGGGATAGCTGTATCTGAGACTCTCGAGTACATCGGCGCTCGTCGAGTAACCGCTCTTCGTCTTTTTCTTGGCGGGCAGTCCGAGCTTCTCAAACAGCGCGACCCCGAGCTGTTTTGGGGAGTTGATGTTGAACTCGTAGCCCGCCTGATCGTAAATCTCTCGTTCGAGGTTTTCAATCTGCCCCGTCAGCGAGTCGCCAAACGCCTTTATGCCGCCGCTGTCGACGGAAAAGCCGAGGTTTTCCATGCGGGCGAGTACGTTGGCGAGCGGAATCTCAATGTCGTTGAGCAGGCTCGTCATCTGCTTTTCCTCTATGTCGGAGAGGATTTTTCCGCAAAGCTCGGGCATACGGTAAACGTTCTTGTATATTTCTTTATCAGAATTATCAAGCTCGGGAAGCGAAAGCTGAAAGCTCATGCACATCTTTTCAAGCGAGTACGACGAGGACGACGGCTGCAAAAGATAAGCCGCGAGGAGCAAATCGGTATTGATGCTTTTGACCTCAAAGCCGTTTTTGTCCGCGTAAGCGAACAGCGGCTTGCTGTCGAAGGTGTACTTTTCGACCTTCGGGTCAGCGAGCAGAGCTCTGATTTTTTCCTCGTCTTCAATGAGAACTACCCTTTTCTCGGCGGCGCAGGCAAAAGTCGGCTTGCCGTCGGAAAACTCACATATAAAGTATAATTCCTTTTGAGAATAATTATTGTCAATCTCAACCGAAATCGTCTCAGCTTCGGCGGTCTCGGTCCGGATTTCCGCGCTCTGAGAGCGGAGATCGAACTTTTCAATCAGCTTGAACAGCTCGAGCCTAGCCATAAGCCTTTCGGCGGCGTCGGGGTTGGTGAGCTCAACCTTGTAGCTGTCCGAATTTGTGTCGATTGGGATGTCGCGCTTGATTTCGCCGAGCATACGGCTCAGAAACGCGTTGTCGCGCGAGGCAATAAGCTTTTTGCGCATTCCCTCTTTTATATCAATTGTATCTATGTTTTCATATATATTGTCGAGGTCGTGAAACCTTGAAACAAGCTCCGTCGCGCCCTTGGGTCCGATTCCGGCGACCCCGGGGATACAGTCGGAGCTGTCGCCCTGAATCGCCTTGACCTCTATGAGCTGACGCGGACTTACCCCGTAGTCCTCCATGACCTTGTCGGGGGTGTAGAAAATGTTTGTCTTGTTAGTCTGCAAATCGACCGTGGTTTTGTCGCTGACGAGCTGGAGCGAGTCGCGATCTCCCGTCGCGATAAAGCACCTGTCTCCCCTGTCCTCAGCCGCCTTTGAGAGCGTGCCGAGGATGTCGTCCGCCTCGTAGCCCTCGCAGGTTACGAGCTTGTAGCCGAGCAGGGTCAGAAGCTTCTTAAGGGGCTCAAGCTGAGAAGCGAGCTCCTCGGGCATACCCTTTCGGTTGGACTTGTAGCCGTCGTAAGCCTTGTGACGGAAGGTCGGAGCCTTTAAGTCAAAGGCGATCGCTACCCTGTCGGGGCTTGTGTCGGTCTTGATTTTTTCGAGCATGGTCAGAAATCCGTAAATCGCGTTTGTGGGCTGACCGTCCTTTGTGGAAAGCGGACGGATCCCGTAGAACGCGCGGTTCAGAATACTGTTTCCGTCAATTACCAAGAAATTCATATTTTATACATCACTTCCAGAATCTTGTCGCGTCTGAGATAAATTCGCGGAACACGCTTTGAAATCGCGCAGACGACCTCGTAGTTGATCGTGCGGGCGCAGAGAGCCAGATCATCAGCGGTGCGCTCGCCGTTTTCGCCCGAGCCGAACACGATTACCTCGTCGCCGATTTCGACGCCCTCGATATCGCTTACGTCGAGCATAGCCTGGTCCATACATATTCTGCCCACAATCGGGGCTTTTTTACCTTTGACTATCATATAGCCGTCCTGAGCGTAGGCGCGGATAAAGCCGTCAGCGTAGCCGACGGGAACAGTCGCGACAATCATATCCCGCTCAGCCGTAAAGGTTCTGCCGTAGGAAATCGTCGCGCCCTTTCGCAGCGGCTTTACGTGGGAAACGACGGTTTTCATCGTCATACATGGCTTGAGCGTCAGTCTGTCCTTAAGCTCAGGGGACGGCGCGAGACCGTAGAGGATGATTCCCGCGCGCACCATATCGCAGTAGGTTTGCGGGTAATCCTCGATTGCGCCCGAGTTCGAGCAGTGAACCGTCTCAAAATTTATATTATTTTCTTTTAAAGAATTAACAGTGTGCGTAAAAGCGTTGAACTGTTTTTCGGTAAACTCCCTGCCGTCCTCGGCGCAGTCCGAAACGCAGAAGTGCGTGAAAATGCCCTGAGGATTAAGTCCCTCGAGCGCGCAGGCGGTTTTTATTTCTTCTATAGAATTATCATCCCTCGGGAACTCCTGACACATAAACCCGATCCTGCTCATACCCGTGTCGAGCTTGATGTGAATGTTGACGCTCACGCCACTTGCCTTACAGCTCTCGCTGAGCAGACGCGCGTAATCGAGCGAGTAAACAGCCTGCGAAATATCGAGAGAGCTCAGCTCGTCGGCGCAGGACGCGGGGGTGTAGCCGAGAATGAGAATCGGGGCTTTTATTCCGCCGTCGCGCAGCTCCTTGCCCTCATCGAGATTGCTCACGGCGAAGTAAGAGGCTCCAAGCTTTTCGTAAAGCTCCGCGAGAGCCACCGCTCCGTGACCGTAGCCGTCCGCCTTTACAACACAGCAGAGCTTTTTCTGCCCTACCTTCTTTTTTATTTCCAAAAAATTGTCCCGAGCGTAGTCAAGCGAGATTTCCGTCCAGGTTCTTTTGACAATTTCCATAATTCACCCTTCTGTCAGCATTATGTACATAGTTAGGAATATTATATTATAAATGTATACATTATTCAATAGGGTCAGAGAATTATAATAAAAATTTCGCCGTATTGCACACTTGAAAAATGTATTTTATTGTGCTAAAATGTAAAAGTGTTTTTTAAAAGCACAGAAAATTTGTGCAAAAAATAATAAACGGAGGGAAATTATGACTTCAACAAACATCATCATTCTTTGTGCCTTCGCGTTTTACATGTGCGTAATGATCGCAATCGGCGCGTTTTACTCAAAGAGCACGAAGAATAACGAGGACTACTTCCTCGGCGGCCGCGGACTCGGCGCTTGGACGGCGGCTATCTCCGCCGAAGCGAGCGATATGAGCGGCTGGCTGCTTATGGGTCTCCCGGGAGCCTTCTATCTCACGGGCTCGGGCGACATCTGGATCGCTATCGGACTTCTCATAGGCACGATCCTCAACTGGATTTTCGTTTCAAAGAGACTGCGCAGATACACGATCAAGGCGGAAAACAGCCTCACGATCCCGAGCTTCTTTGATAACCGCTTCAAATCGAACGGCGTGCTCAAGGTTGTTTCGGCTATCATCATCGCGATATTCTTCTCGGTTTACACCGCTTCCGCCTTCTCGAGCGGCGCGAAGCTCTTCGCGACTCTCTTCGGCGACGGCAAGAACTTTGAGAATGTTTACTTGATCGGTCTTATCATCGCGGCGGTCGTAATCCTTGTTTACACGCTTCTCGGCGGCTTCAAGGCTGTATGCACAACCGACCTCATTCAGGGAATGCTTATGCTCGTCGCTATTATGAGCGTTCCGATCATCGCCTACGCGATTCTTTCGGGCAACGGCGGCTTCGGCGCGAACCTCGCAAAGAACGGAATCACGGACGTAGCGTCCTTCGTCAACCCGATGACCGTCGGCGACCAGCCCATCTCATGGACAGGTATCGTTTCAGGTCTCGCGTGGGGTCTCGGCTACTTCGGTATGCCTCACATCCTCGTCCGCTTTATGGCTGTCAAGAGTGAGAAGGAAATCAAAAAGTCGGGTACAATCGCGATTATCTGGGTTACACTCGCGTTCATCGCTTCCTTCTTCATCGGTATTCTCGGACGCGCTTTCCTGACCTCCGAGCTCGACTCGACAACAAGCGAGACGGTTCTGATCAGAATGATCCAGCAGATTTTCACAGACAACTTCGTTCTTATCTTCATCGGCGGTATCTTCCTGTGCGGTATCCTCGCGGCTATCATGAGTACAGCCGACAGCCAGCTGCTTGTTACGGCTTCCGCTATCTCCGAGGATATGTACAAGGGTGTTATCAACAAGAAGGCTGAGGAGAAAAAATCACTCCTCGTCGGAAGAATCGCCGTACTTATCATCGCTGTTATCGCGTTTGTAATCGCTCTCGACCCGAAGTCGAGCATTATGGGTCTCGTATCCGACGCGTGGGCAGGCTTCGGCGCGGCGTTCGGTCCCGTTGTACTGCTCGCACTCTTCTGGAAGCGTTCAAACGCCGCCGGAGCCCTCGCGGGTATGATAAGCGGCGCGCTCACCGTTATCGTCTGGGACTACATCCCGATGATCGGCACAGCCGACGGTCTCGCTACGATCGGAGGCTCAACGGGTCTGTACTCCCTCGCGGTAGGCTTCCCCGTGGCTCTCGTTGTAATGATTATCGTATCGCTCATTACAAAGAAGCCCTCGGACGAAATCGTAAAGGAATTCGAGTCCGTAGCTTAATAAAAAACATAGTTCAGGCAGACGCTCGTCTGCCTGTTTCTATTTATATATAGAGGCGTACGGACACGAATGATTATTCTGTACAGGAATAATACCAAATCTCTTCGTGAAATTGACATAAACTGACAGCATAATAGCGATATTTTTTACATATTACCCTATTGATTTCTTTATGAAAACATATTATAATATTAAAGGTTATAAAACCGAAATTTTAAAAAGGAGGAAATTCCAATGAGAATTTTCAAGAAGCGTGTTGCAGTTCTTCTCGCAGCTCTTATGCTCCTTTCGGCTTTCTCAATGGTAGCTTTTGCTGACGAGACAGCTACTACTCCCGTAGTTACAGCTACTCCCGGAGAGGCTACACCGACAGAGAGCACACCTGAGGAGACACAGGCATCACCTGAGGAGACAACTGCTGCTCCGACAGAGGCAACAGAGGCTACTGAGGCTACAACAGCCACACCTGAGGAGACAACAGCTCCCACAGAGCCTGCAGAGAAGGTATGGACAGTTGCAGGTAACGTTCCCGCATTCGGCGGTGACTGGAACCCCGCTAACATGGACAACAAGCTCACACAGGGCGAGGATGGACTCTTCTCCATCACTTTCGCTAATGTTGCTAAGGGCGAGTACGAGTTCAAGGTAACTAACGGTACTTGGGACGAGGCTTACGGCGACGGTTCTGAAAACTTCTATGTACGTCTCACAGACGACAGCGATCTCACAATCACATTCAACGCTGAGACAAAGGAAATCACTGTTTCCGGTAAGAACGTAACAACTGAGAGACCCAAGGTTGAGGTTGTTGCCGGTTACTATGTAACTGGTTCCGCCGGTCTTTGCGGTCAGGATTGGTTCAACAAGGCTGACCCCAACACTCTCATGATGAGAGCTGAAGACGGTAACTACTACAAGGATTTCACAAACGTTGCTGCAGGCGAGTACAGCTTCAAGGTTATCTATGTAAACGCTCAGGGCAAGGTTACATGGCATCCGGGCGGAATGGGTAACGATACTGTTATCACAGTTGAGAAGGATGGCTCTCTCGTAAGAGTTAAGTACCTCGCAGGCATTGTTGATCCTGAGGTTGAAGGCGCTGACGGTCAGGAAGCTGCTACAGCTGAGATCTTTGCTGATCCCTCAACTGCTCCCGAGCTCAAGCCTTATGTTGAGCCCGCTACAGAGCCCACAACAGAGGCTACAGAGCCCATAACTGCTGAGCCTACAACAGCTGCTACAGAGCCCACAACAGTTGCTCCCACAACAGAGGCTACAGAGCCCACAACAGTTGCTCCTACAACTGAGGCTACACAGCCCACTACAAAGGCTCCTGCTGTTGAGCTCAACAAGACTTCCAAGAAGCTCAAGGCCGGTAAGACCTTTACTATCAAGGTAACAGGCACAACTGCTAAGGCTACATTCAAGTCCAGCAAGACATCAGTTGCTAAGGTTTCTTCAAAGGGTAAGGTTACTGCTCTCCAGAAGGGTAAGGCTACAATCACAGTAAAGGTTGCAGGTCAGACTCTCACATGCAAGGTAACAGTTTCTACAAATCCGAAGCTCAAGGCTGTTGTCGGCAAGAAGACTAAGAAGTTCTCTGCTAAGAAGACATACGCTGTCAAGAAGGGCAAGAAAATCAAGTTCAAGGTAACAGGCAAGGCCAAGGCTATCAACAACAAGTACAAGGTTAACAAGAAGGGCGCCGTTAAGGTATCCGGTAAGACTACCATTACTATCAAGGGTAAGAAGAAGGGTACATGCAAGGTAACCGTAACTGTTAACAAGGTTATGAAGTTCGTGATTAAGGTTAAGGTAAAATAATCAAATCATATACTTCGGAAAGCGTACACAATCGTGTACGCTTTCTTTTTTTCGGGAGCCCCGAAAGCCGGAGCTGCCTTTGGAAGCGTTAGTCAGAAAGGAAAGCTTCATCAACGGCAGGTCGAAGGTCGATATTGAGATTACTGCCTCCCCTGCTTTTTTTAGAGCTGCCTTTGGAAGCGTTAGTCAAAAAAGGAAAACTTCATCAACGGCAGGTCGAAGGTCGATATTGAGATTACTGCCTCCCCTGTTTTTTTATTGCTGCCTTTGGAAGTGTTATTCAAAAAAGAAAACTTCATCAACGACAGGTCGAAGGTCGATATAACAACAACTGCCTCCCCTATTTTTTTAGAGCTGCCTTTGGAAGTGTTAGTCAAAAAAAGAAAACTACATCAACGGCAGGTCGAAGGTCGATATAACAACAACTGCCTCCCCTGCTTTTTGAATGCTTCATTTGGGATTTTTAATATTAAAAGTTCAGCCTTTGTAACCAATGTGTTACAAAACTTTAAGAAACACAATATGTAGTATTTTGCTAAAAAAGAACTACAAATTGTGCTTTTTGTCTTATAATTCCCCCGCGAAATATTAATCTCTTTTTATGCTCGTATTGCACAAAAAAAACTTTGTAATTTTGTTAGTTTTACTATTGACTATTTTAAAAAAATCCGCTATAATGTGCGAGCAAGTTAAGCGATACCACAAGATATTGTGTTTTTTGTTTCAATAAGGAATTAACAATAACAAATATGTAATTTGGGAGGCAAATGATGATTAAGAAGATTTTGAAACGAGACGGAAGAACAGCGGATTTTGATATGGAGAAAATCACGCAAGCCATTTACAAGGCGGCTCAGGCTATCGGCGGCACCGACTACGAGACAGCCGAAAACCTTGCCAAGGAGGTCTGCGACATCCTTGAGCAGAACGGTGAGCTGGAGCCCAGCGTAGAGCACGTTCAGGACACAGTAGAAAAGGTACTGATTGAGAACGGCCACGCGAGAACAGCCAAGGAGTACATCCTTTACCGAGCCGACCGCACACGCGTGCGCGATATGAACACAAAGCTGATGAAGATTTACGAGGATCTGACCTTCAAGTCGGCAAAGGACAATGATGTAAAGCGCGAGAACGCCAACATCGACGGCGACACAGCCATGGGCACAATGCTCAAATACGGCTCCGAGGGCGCCAAGCAGTTCTACCATATGTACATCCTCAACCCCAAGCACAGCAAGGCTCACCTCAACGGCGACATCCATATCCACGACCTTGACTTCCTCACACTGACTACGACCTGCTGTCAGATCGACCTTTTGAAGCTCTTCAACGGAGGCTTCTCCACAGGTCACGGCTATTTAAGAGAGCCCAACGACATCCAGTCCTACTCCGCTCTCGCCTGCATCGCAATCCAGTCTAACCAGAACGACCAGCACGGCGGTCAGAGCGTACCTAACTTTGACTATTCAATGGCGCCCGGTGTTGCCAAGACATACAGAAAGCGCTACCGTCAGAACCTTGAGAGAGCCGTTGAGCTCCTCACCGACACCGAGAACCCCGAGCAGTTCTCAAAGGATCTCTGCGACAAGGCGGAGGAAATCTCGGGCGGAAAGCCCAAGCTCGAGGCTCACGACGAGGCTTACAA
Organism: Ruminococcus sp.; assembly: GCA_017384945.1. GTDB lineage: Bacteria > Bacillota > Clostridia > Oscillospirales > Acutalibacteraceae > Ruminococcoides. The sequence continues at coordinate 35,754 of JAFNSO010000014.1, forward strand.
GAAGGCTGAGTTTGATTTACTTGCGGAGAGCTTCGGTGAAAAGCTCGCGGGAAAGATCCAGCGCTTCTCCTTCAAGCACGCCGAGAGCGAAACCGACAGAGCGACCTTCCAGGCTATGGAGGCGCTTATCCACAACCTCAACACAATGCACAGCCGCGCAGGCGCGCAGATCCCCTTCTCTTCCCTCAACTACGGCACAGACACCTCGCCCGAGGGCAGAATGGTTATGAAAAACATTCTCAAGGCGACGGACAGAGGTCTCGGAAACGGCGAGACTCCTATCTTCCCGATTCAGATATTCAAGGTCAAGGAGGGCATAAACTACAACCCCGAGGACCCGAACTATGATATTTACAAGGAAACAATGAAGGTTTCCGCAAAGCGTCTCTTCCCCAACTACTCCTTCCTCGACGCTCCCTACAACCTCCAGTACTACAAGGAGGGTCACCCCGAGACAGAGGTCGCGTACATGGGCTGCCGTACAAGAGTTATCGGCAACGTATACGATCCCGACCGTGAGCAGACCTACGGCAGAGGTAACCTCAGCTTCACCTCGATCAACCTTCCCCGTCTCGCGATTCTCGCCAACAAAAACGTCGACTTCTTCTTTGAGCAGCTTGACAGAATGTGCGATTTGTGCATAGAGCAGCTTTTGGAGCGTTTTGAGATCCAGTGCTCAAAGGTAGTAAGAAACTATCCCTTCCTCATGGGTCAGGGCGTATGGATCGACTCTGAAAAGCTCGGTCCGAACGACTCGGTTCGCGACGTACTCAAGCACGGCTCACTCACCGTAGGCTTTATCGGACTTGCGGAGTGCCTCAAGGCGCTTGTCGGCGCTCACCACGGCGAAAGCGAAAGCTCACAGAAGCTCGGTCTCGAAATCATCGGCTATATGCGCAAGAAGATGAACGAGGCTACAAAGACTCATCAGCTCAACTTTGCCCTTATCGGCACACCCGCCGAGGGACTTTCGGGCAGATTTGTCAGAATTGACAGAGAGCGCTTCGGCAAAATCGAGGGCGTTACCGACCGCGAGTACTATACAAACTCTTTCCACGTACCCGTTTACTACAACATCTCGGCATTTGACAAGATCAAGATAGAGGCGCCGTACCACAACCTCACCAACGGC
>JAFNSO010000015.1 GCA_017384945.1 Ruminococcus sp.
CGATAATCTCCGCTTGTGAATCTAACCCATCTCGCAATGCTTTGTGCACCTTTACCCCTATATGTTTCAAGATTATAATTATTTGGCATACCCTTCTTAGCTCGAACAGTTCGGTCCCTATCTGTCGTGGGCGTAGGATATTTGAGGAGCGCTGTCCTTAGTACGAGAGGACCGGGATGGACGTACCTCTGGCGCACCAGTTGTTGTGCCAACAGCATGGCTGGGCAACTATGTACGGAACTGATAAACGCTGAAAGCATCTAAGCGTGAAGCAGACTCCAAGATTAGATATCCCATCGTAAGAGTAAGACCCCTTGAAGACTACGAGGTTGATAGGCTGCGTGTGTAAGTGCGGTGACGCATTTAGCTTGGCAGTACTAATAGGTCGAGGGCTTGACCACAATTTCAGTTAGCATTGCTAATCAAGATAGCTTTGGTCAGTTAACTTTTCTTAATTCTAGTTCTTTATTCAGTTTTGAGGGTGCCGGGGCGCGGTCGTTTGACCGCGTTTTTTCTTTTAGGCTCTCTGTCAATAGTTGGGGTAAATCCGAAAAAAACAGAATTAGAGTAAAAGACAAGCGATGGCTATCAAGCTGTCGCTTGTTTATTATTATCAGAGAATTGGTCGGAAAATATATGAAGGATACGGTTTCTGAATCTATTGAAATTCTGGTAACCGTAAGCGATTCTTTTAAGTACTTTGATTTTGTTGTTACAGCCTTCGGTAAAGCCGTTTGTAATAGGTGATGAAAATGAATTGAGAATACCTGAAATCCAGTTAATCATAGTTTGAGCACATTTTTGAAATCTATCAATACCGCAATCGTAAGCGGAATCGATCCAGTCAGAGAGAGCAGCTTTCGCAGAATCTCTGTCTTTGCAATCAAGGATTTTCAGAAATTGCTCTTTGTAGAAATGAGCGGTAGACAGTGAAGGTGAGGCGTAGAGCATAATGTTTACCTGTTGTTTTTGTTCATCGGTAAGCTCATTGAATCGTTTGAATAATAGTTTTCTGGAATGTTTAAAGTAAATACGGTATTGTTTACCCAGACTTTTCTGAACTTCTTTTCTGACACCGTCAAACGCCCAGAAAACCTGCCTTATCCAGTGGTATTTGTCGACGATCTGATCAGCTTTCTTAAACAGCTTGGACGCGAGAGATGCGTAAGGCTTCCACATATCGCTGACAAAGGCAGAGACTTTGTCTCGCTCATCCTTGTTAAATCGCAAGAAGTAGGTTGTTAAGTAGGTTTCATATCGTTTTGGCAGAATATCCAGTACTACCTTGTTAACCGGATCGGTTATGATGCATTGATATTTTTCCTTGTTCGTATTGCCCTTGAATTCATCAATGGAAAGAGTAGTCGGCAGATCTCTCGGAGCATACGAAACAAGATCAAAGGTTCTCATGACGGTTGTTGTCGACAGATTCACTTCTTTGCCTACATCTGTAAATGTAACCATGCTCCTCAGCCTGTCAATAATATATGCCGACAAGCGGTTGGTTCTTCTGTGGTAACGAGGAAGAAAGGTGTTCTTTTCATAGAAACGCTTTCCGCATTGGCAGCGATAACGGCGCTTATACAAGTGGATAAATGCATTTTTGCCATAAATGGGAATGTCCTTGATTATCTGTTCCCGGTAATCGTGTATCTTATCCGTTTCAGCTCCGCAATCAGGACAATGATGTGTTTTTCTTTTAAGCATTCCGTAGATATGGATTTCTTTTTCATCGGATTCTATTTTTTTGATAATTAAGTCTTGCAATCCGATGAGTTCTTCTGTAGAATAAGTGTAGAGCATATTAGCAACCTCCGTTTCTGGTTTCTCGACAATTCCATTTTAACGGATTTGGTGCAAATATGCTCTACTCTTTTTATTTTTATTTTAGTAGGCTCTATTTGTTACCCCAACATTTATTATAGAGCCTTCTTTTATAATACATAACAGTAAAAAAGGAGCCGACTCTTTCGAGTCGGCTTTGGTTGTTATCTGACAAGATAGCCTTATCAGAGGGAATTTAAGCGTTGTAAGAGTAGTTCGGAGCTTCCTTTGTTATCTGGATGTCGTGGGGATGGCTCTCTCTGAGTGAGGAAGCGGAAATCTGAACGAACTTCGCCTTTGAGTGGAGCTCCTCGATCGTCGCGCAGCCTGTGTAGCCCATTCCTGCGCGGAGACCGCCCATCATCTGATAAATAGTGTCGGAAAGGAGTCCCTTGTAGGGTACTCGACCCTCGACGCCCTCGGGGACGAACTTCTTGTTCGCAGCCTGGAAGTAACGGTCGGAGCTGCCTTGTCCCATAGCTCCGAGCGAGCCCATTCCGCGGTAGGTCTTGAACTGACGACCCTGGAAAATCTCGTTTTCGCCCGGGCTTTCCTCACAGCCGGCTACGAGCGAGCCTACCATACAGACTGAGCCGCCCGCGGCGAGAGCCTTTACGATGTCGCCGCTGTATTTGATACCGCCGTCGGCGATTACGGGGATCCCGTATTTTGAGGCGGCGCAGGCAGCGTCATAAATCGCGGTGATCTGGGGAACGCCTATGCCCGCAACGATTCTTGTTGTGCAGATAGAACCGGGTCCGATTCCGACCTTTACGGCGTCGGCGCCCGCGTCGATCAGAGCCTCGGCAGCCTCGGCAGTCGCGATGTTGCCCGCGATGAGCTGGAGGTCGGGGTACGCCTTCTTCACTCTCCTGACGGAGTTGATGATGTTAGAGTTGTGTCCGTGAGCGGAGTCGAGACAGCAAACGTCAACGCCCGCTTCGATAAGCGCCGCCACCCTGTCGAGAACGTCGGGTGTGCCGCCGATCGCGGCTCCGCAGAGAAGTCTGCCGCGCTCGTCGCGCGCTGAGTTCGGGTACTGGACGGATTTTTCAATATCCTTTATTGTGATAAGTCCCTTTAAGACGCCGTTTTTGTCGGTGATAGGGAGCTTTTCGATTCTGTGCTGACGGAGGATGTCCTGCGCCTGCTCAAGAGTTGTGCCGACGGGAGCGGTTACGAGCTCCTCCTTGGTCATAACGTCGCAGATTTTTGTCGTGAACATCTCGGGCTTCATAAAGCGCATATCGCGGTTGGTGATGATTCCGACGAGCTTGCCGTTTTCGCAAATCGGAACGCCGCTGATTTTGTACTTCGCCATAAGCGCGTCGGCGTCGCCGACTGTGCTCTCGGGAGAAAGGAAGAACGGGTTAACGATAACGCCGTTCTCGGAGCGCTTTACCCTGTCAACCATATCAGCCTGAGCCTCAATGGTCATATTCTTGTGGATGATTCCGATTCCGCCCTCGCGCGCTATAGCGATCGCCATATCGGTCTCGGTGACCGTATCCATCGCGGCGGTCATAATCGGAGTGTTGAGGTGGATTTTCTTTGTCAGATTGGTCTCGACGCAGACGTTCTTAGGCTCTACGTCGGATTCGCCCGGTATCAGGAGCACGTCGTCAAACGTAATGCCCTGCTTGCCGAATTTTGTGTCAAAATTCTTGTTTAACAATTCGCCATCCCCTTTTCAAATATAGTTGATTTATCCCTAATTATATCAAATGTGAAACCTTTACGCAAGCGTTTGGTTGTACTTTTTTATTTTTTCTTGGTATTTCTACAAAACCTCGGTTGTTTTGAAATTAGTTTTGTTTTCTATTGCAAAAAGTTTCTTTACATTTTATAATATTCTTTAGATTATCTTCAGATTAATCTGATATACTTTCATAGGAGTGAACAAAATGAAAAGATTTTTGAGTATAGCGGCGGCGGTTGTTATGATTTTGTGCGCGTTCTCGGGGTGCGGGGAAAAGCCCGCAAAAACCGTTGAGACTACAGCTCCGACGACTAAAAAGACTGTCTCCGCAAAGGCTGAGAAGGGCTCGAAGGCCCTGCTCGACAGCTACCTGCACAGCTTCGTCGAGGGCGACAGTCCGATTTACGGAACGTGGCAAATCGAGGGAGTGGACTATCTGAGCTTCATCTTCCGAAACGACGGTCTCGCGGAGATGGTTATGGACAGCGAGGGCGACTTCACAGCCCTGAAGCTCAACGAAAAGAAAAAGACCATCGAACTTTACTTTGCGCTCGGACTGAACGGCTCCTACAGCTACAATGTTTCCGAGGACGGAAAAACGCTGACGCTCAGCCAAAGCAAGAAGGAAATAACGCTCAAAAAGCAGAAGGACTACAGCATTGTTCCAAAGGCGCCGAAAAAGGCGAAGGTCGATTCCGACCTTATCGGCTGGTGGAAGAGCGAGGAAAAGCAGTTCTACTACTTCGGCTCGGACGGAATAATGTACTCCAACAACATTAGTATGGAAACCGCCTACACCTACTCCGCAGAGAGCGGTGTGATAAACGCCGTGTACAACTACGGCGGCGAGGTCAAAAAGGATTTTGACTATAACATCAAGGCGGGTAAGCTGATTATGGACGACCAGTCGTTCAGGAAATTTGAGAACAAATGGTAAAACTAAGAATTACGGCTCTTCTGCTTGTGCTGCTGACGGCGCTGAGCCTGTGCTCTTGTCAGCAGAGTGAGGACAAAAAGAAGAAGCTCGTCGTCTACTGCGTCGAGGCTGACAAGGAATACTACGTCAAGAACTTCAACACCTACAACAACTACTGCGTCGCGAAGGGGCTCGGGTGGGATTATCAGGTCGAGGTAATGACCTTCAAAAACTCCTCGGAGCTCAACAAGAAGATGACGACCGAGATCATGGCGGGCGGGGGACCCGATTTGTTTCTGACAAGTCAGGTTTTGCCGTTTGAGAAGATGGTCGAGTCGGAGATGTTCGCCGACATAAACGAGCTCGCAAAGCAGAAGGGAGCTTCTCTCGATCTCTCGGGCTATAACGAAAACGTTATGAGCTGCGGCGTTTACGACGGCAAGAGATACATCGTTCCCCTGCTCTACACTCCGAACGCAAGCTATGCCTACTCAGAAGCGCTGAGCAGCGTCGGGCTCGAGCCGAAGCAGAACTGCGCGCTTACGTACAACGACACCGAAACGCTCAAAAAGCTCTCGGAAAAAATGGACAGCCTTATGCTCGACTACACGGGCTACACCGAGGAGTTCTTCGAGAGGTTCGTGTGCGATTACGTTGACTTTGAAAAGAAAGAGGTCTACTTTGAGACGGACGAGTTCAAAAAGAACATCGACCTGATAAAACAGCTCTGCGTCAAGTATGAGGAAAGGGAACGCAAGAAAATCCCCGACTACTACCGCAGACTGCCCGTCAAGTACCTCAGCTACGACGGCTATCAGACTCCGCTTTTTTACTCAAAGATATACACCCTGCCCGACTCGGCAAAAACCTTTGTCTATCAGACTCAGGCGAAAAAGGACAGCAACATAACAAAGACAGTCTACGACAGGGAGAGCGCCGACAACAGCGTTGTTTGCAGGGGCATACAGAGGAACAAGGACGAGATCCTCGGAACGGTTCAGCTCGGGGTCGCAGTCAACAAGAACTCCGACAAAAAGGAAAAGGCGCTCGCCTTTGTTGAGTACGGGCTCAGCGAGTACGGTCAGACCCACCTTACAAGCCCTTTCAACTCGGCGTTCAGCGCTATGGCGGTAAAAAAGTCCGTCTTTGATAAGAGAATGCAGGACGCGTCCGAGGTCGAAGCCGAAAACAGGGAGCTCGGGCTCGACAGCGAAATTATGAAGGCGACGGTCGAGGTCTCGAAAAGCGTTCAGAAGTGCTCGCTTGGCCGCGAATATTACTCAAAGAATATCGCGGGAGGGCTTATCAGAAAGTACCTTGCGGGACAGCTTCCGAAGTATAAATTCATCCGTCAGCTCAAAACCGCGACGAAGTTTTATTTAGAGGAGTAAGCTATGGCAAGAAAAAACAGGGAAAAATTAACAGCCGCTCTTTTTATTCTGCCGAGCTTCGCGGGGATTATGGTTTTCTATGTTATCCCCTATGTGCTCTGCTTTGTTCAGAGCTTGTTCGTCGGAAACAGGTTCGTCGGGCTCGAGAACTACGTCGGGCTCTTCTCGAACTACACCTTTACGCTTGCGCTGAAAAACACCGCGGTGTTTACCGTGATAGCGATTCCTCTGCTTATGACGGTTTCGTTTCTTATCGCGCTGTTTCTGTGCTCGTTTGAGAAAATCAACACCTTTTTCAGAAGCTCTATCCTGGTTCCCGTCGTGGTGCCTGTTTCGTCGCTTATCGTGGTGTGGCAGGTGCTCTTTGAGGACAACGGAGCCGTCAACGGGCTTTTGAGCTCGCTCGGGCTCGGAACGGTCGAGTTCTTCAACTCGTGGCTGTCGATGGCGGTGGTCATCCTCGTCTATGTGTGGAAGTACTGCGGGTTCTGCGTGATACTGTTTACCGCGGGACTTGCGAGTATAAGCGAGGCATATATCGAGAGCGCGAGACTCGACGGCGCGGGCGCGTTCAAAATCGTTACAAAAATAAAAATCCCGAATATAACGCCGACGATATTCTTCGTGTTTCTTATGGCGCTCATATATTCGTTCAAGATTTACAGGGAGGTTTTCGCTCTCTTCGGCGACTACCCGAACGAGAACGTCTACTTTATCCAGAACTTTGTAAACAACAACTATTACAATCTCAATTATCCGAGGCTTTCCGCAGCGGCGATCGTGCTCTCCGCGTTCATCGTCGTTCTGCTGTGGGTGTTCTTCCGATTTGAGAAAAAGCGCAACTACCCGGGGTAAGCTATGGCAAAAATAAAAAAACCAATCAAATATATAGGGCTTGTTCTGATTGCGGCGGTGTTTCTTTTTCCGCTCATATTTATGCTCGCGAGCTCCTTTATGAGCTCGTCGGAAATCAGCCGTGCCCTCAACTTTATGGACGAGAGCTTCAAGAAGGTAAAGCTCATTCCCGATATGTTCTCAGCCGAGCAGTACTATCAGGTGTTTTTCAGAAGACCCGAGTATCTGCAAAGGTTCTGGAACTCGGTAATAATCACCCTGCCGACGACGCTTATTCAGGTCGTGGTTTCGGCTATGGCGGCTTTCGCCTTTGCAAAGCTGAGATTCCCTCTCAGGGATAAGCTGTTTTTCGTGTACATAATCCTGCTTATCCTGCCGATTCAGGTTACGCTTGTGCCGAACTACATCGTGCTCGACAAGCTCGGTCTGCTCAACACCTTTGCGTCGGTCATTCTGCCGGGGGCGTTCTCGGCTTTCGGTATCTGCCTGCTCAGACAGAGCATAACGTACATCTCCGACTCCTCGATAGAGGCGGCGAGGATGGACGGCGCTTCGTATTTTATGATTTTCACGAGGATAATCCTCCCGCAGATCAGGGGAGGGCTCGTAACGCTGACGCTTCTGACCTTTATCGACAGCTGGAACAACATCGAACAGCCGATGATCTACTTCTCGGACACCGCGATGTACCCGCTCTCGGTTTCAATTTCGGACATAGCTCAGAACGATTTCGGCGTTGTGTACGCCTGCGGAGTGATGTTCCTCATTCCTCCGATTCTGATATATATGTACGGCGAGAAGGACATCAAATCCCCGTTCACAAGCGCGGATAAGCTATAAGGAGAACGATATGAAAACAAAGCTAAAGACAATAATAATCAGGGTCGCGGTGCTGTTTTTTATTGCGCTCGGACTTCTGACATATTTTTCGGGAACGATCGACAGAATGCTCTTGCCGAGCGTAAAGGTCTGTCAGGCGGTGCTCAGCGATTTGAAGGGCAACACCCGAGTGTACGACAAGTACCTTATCCCAAAGTCGGTCGTTATCGCCGAGGGCGACAGGGGAACCGTCTACTACGCCCACGACATCAAGGACAACGGCGAGGCGAAAATCGGCGTTATGACGATCAACCTCAACAAGAGCGACGAGATGTTCTACGAGGTCTCGAACGAGGGCGGCGACTCCTTCAATACGGGCTTGCAGCTCGTGTACTCGACCTCAAAGAGCATTAAGGACGGCGACAGGGTCTATGTTGTCGAGGAGGTCTCGGATGAGGATTAAGCTTCTGCTCAGCGCGTTCTGCGCGGCGCTGCTCGCGGTGATAATCTGCACCTCGGTTTTCGCTCTCGGGGCGATCCCGTCCGTGGTTCAGTATCAGTACGACTCCGCGTCGGGCGAAAAGCCCTTCACCGTCTCCGAGGTTCTGCGAATCGACGAAAGAATAAACGAGATATACGTCGGAATATCGACTCTCTCGTTCTGCGCGGACGCGGGCGGGGAGGTTGTGCGCGGAAACGAGCTCAGCCTTGACCTCGTCAACGAAACGTTCCTTAAAAACTATAAAATCGACTGTCCCGACTTCGGCGGGGACACCGCCGTTATCATCCGAGGTCTCGCGCTTAAATTGTTCTACACCGAAAAGGCGCAGGGTCAGCCCATTCAGATAGGCGGCAAGACCTACAAGGTCGGCGCGGTTTACGACTCGTACTGTGACGACGGCAGAGAGAGGGTCTACCTCAGCTACGAGGGCTTTGACAAGGGCTCACAGCTCAGCGTGACCGAGTTGCAGGCGAAGAGCGGTTCGGTCTCGGCTGTCGGGCTCGAGCAGATGAAAATGAAGAGCTACTACAGGCTCAACCTGTCCGAAAAGCGGAAGGTGCTGCGCGACTTTCTGGAGATCGTGAAGCTTCTGGGCTTTGTGTTTTTGTGTCTCGCGGTCATGAGCGTCAGAAAGCCTCTGCTCAGGCGGCAGAAGGAAAGGATAACTCAGGCGCTCGACGGGGACTATGCGCTAAAAAGCCTTCGCAAAAGACCCCTGCCGTACCTGCTTTACGGCGCTCTGCTCGTCCTCGTTCCCGCGGCGCTCGTCGGGGTGTTCTTTCTGATGAGGTTCGGGCTTTACATCATCCCCGAGTATATCCCGCTCGACAATATCTTTGACTTGCCTTATTATCTTGAGCAGATGAGAAAGGCGGGCGAGGAGCTCAACCGAACCGCGCTTATGGGCAACGGCTCGTTTATAAGACTGTATCACAACGTTTTTATTTCGCTGTCAATCGAGTGCGCCGCGCTTGCGGCGGCTGCGGCGGCGACCTATATATCATGGAAAACAAAAACGCAGAAAAAGACAAAGGACGACTCTGTTTGAGCCGTCCTTCGCCATTTGGGATGTGTTTATAATTAACCGACCGCGGCCTCGAGGTGTCAAAGGAAGCCTGTGTCGGGAAAGCGCGTCAGGGTCTTACCACCGAGCCGATTATTGCAGCCGAGGCGGTCGCGATAATGATTGACAGCGCGATAAGGATTGTTGTTTTCAGAATTTTCATAAACCATACCTCGTTTCATACTTCTTACCATAGTAGTGTGCCCAAGGAACAAAAAAGTTTCATATTTTTTTCTTTTTGGCAGGAAATTTCTCAAAAATAGTATTAACATATAAGTCGGCAACATAAAATAACAAACATCCTGACCGAAAAAAATTCGGGTCGGCTCATCTGAGTCGACCCTTCGTTATCATATATTCTTTTTGCAGAAGGAGCTCATACAGCAGCTTTCGCACCTCGGCTTTCTCGCGTCGCAGACGGCTCTGCCGTGGAGCACGAGCCGATGGCAGAAGTCGTTGCTCTCCTCGGGAGGGAGGAGCTCCCTCAGCACGAGCTCGATTTTCTTTGCGTCTTTGAGCTCGTGGAGCCCGAGTCTTTTTGTGAGACGTATGCAGTGCGTGTCAACAACGACAGCAGGCTTGCCGTAAACGTCGCCCATAACGAGGTTCGCGGTCTTTCGCCCTATCCCCGGGAGCTTTATAAGCTCGTCGAGCGTGTCGGGTACCCTCGAGTCGTATCGCTCGACTATCATCCTGCAAAGCGCGACGATGTCGCGGCTTTTCGTTTTGTACAGTCCGCAGCTTTTTATGTAACGTGCGACCTCCTCCTCGGTCGAGTCCGCGAAGGACTGAGCGTCGGGGAAGCGTCCGAACAGCTCGGGCGTTACCATATTGACCCTCGCGTCTGTGCATTGAGCCGCCAGTCTGGTCGCGATCAGAAGCTGCAAGGGGTCGTCGTAAACGAGCGTGCAGATCGCGTCGGGGTATTCCTTTTTAAGCGCCTCGACAGCGCTCAGGGCGATTTGTTTTTCTGTCAATTTATGCTCCTTTTCGGATTTTGTGCTTTTCAAATCCCCGAAAGTATGTTAAACTTAGTCGGGGTGATACTATGTTTAAGAATTATGTGTTTGATTTGTACGGTACCTTGATAGATATAAACACCGACGAGTGGGATATGGAGCTCTGGGAAAAGCTCTCCATCCTCTACCGCTACAAGGGAGCCGGGTACACCGCGGAGGAAATCAACCGCGACTATTGCAGATACGTTGACGACGAGAAAAAGAGGGTCAGAAAGAGACACCCCGAGTTCAGCGTTATCGACATCAAAATCGAGAAGGTTTTCAACCGTCTCTTTAAGGCAAAGGGAGTGAGCGTTACCTCACGTGAAATCGACGAGATCTGCACAGCCTTCCGCTGTTTCTCGACCGTGTACATAAAGCTCTACGACGGCGTGATTGATCTGCTCGACACCTTAAAATCGAAGGGCAAGAAAATCTACCTTCTCTCGAACGCGCAGAGGAAGTTCACCGAAAACGAGCTTAATATGTTCGGTCTGACAAAGTACTTCGACGGTATCCTTATCAGCTCGGACGAGGAGTGCTCGAAGCCCGACGTTCATTATTTTAACGCTCTGCTCGACCGCTTCGGACTCGATAAAGCCGAGACCGTTATGGTCGGCAACGATTATATCTCCGACATAAAGGGCGCGCACGACGCAGGACTCAGAAGCCTCTACATCCACCAGAGCATAAGCCCCGAAATCAAGGGAAGGCTGCTCTCCGACTTCAAGGTCATGGACGGCGACGTCTTTAAAATCAAAGACCTTATCGTAAAGCAGGGATAAGTCTCAGTCGTCCTTCTTTTCGACCTTGATACCCGAGATTTTGATTTTGTAGTTGTCGTTCTCGGAGCGACGCGGGCGTTCTCTGCGTCGTTTTTCAGCCTGATTGTTTTTGTAGACCATATCCCCGAGGAAGCACCCGAGCATTCCGACGATAAGGTAAATAAAAACGTAGATAGCCCAGTGGTAGTAGTGGCTGTAAATCAGGACGCTTCCGATGTAGATTATCGGCGCAATCAGCGGAAAGGTAAAGTCCACTCCGCGTTTCCATGAGTAGGAGAAGCCCGCCAGAAGAGAGGTAGCGGGGAATACGAACTGGTACTCTATCGCGTCGTATTTATAGTTTTCGCCCTGAAAGAAAATCGGCATAACAAGGTAAATCAGAGCGATGATCATAACGTAAATCAAATATCTTTTAACAATTTTAAGCATTAGCGTTTTCCCGCGTCGGGCAGTCTGCGCGCGTAGGAAAGAAAATCGCGCATTGTGCCGTTTTTAAATTCAGAGTAATCCGTTGAGCTTTTGTTTATCAGACAGTCGGTAATAAGGTAGGATGACATCCCCGCCTTTTTCGAGGAAAGAATATCCTCGTCAACGTCGTTTCCGACCATAAGACATTCCTTGGGCTCCGCTTTTAGCTTGCCCATGATCTCCTCAAAATATTTGGGATTCGGCTTGCAGGTCGAGGAATTTTCGTAGGTTGTGACGAGCGCGAAATCCTCCTTGCCGACTCCCGCCCAGCCGAGCCTCGTGTTTATCGCGATCTCGGGAAAAAGCGGGTTCGTCGCCGCGACAAGCGTGTAGCCCTTCCTGCGAAGGGTCTTTATCGCCTCGGGGACGTTCGGGTTATAGCCGCTCGCCTTTTTGGTAGAAAAGAACTCGTTTTGGTAAAAATTGTCAAACTCCTTGACGTAGCCGAGTATCTCCTTGCCGTAAAGCTTCGCGAAGGTTCGCCAGAAGGCCTTTATGTTCGGCTCGCTTCCGTCGTTTTTTATCATAGAGCTCGTGGATTTCCAGATGTATTTGATTAAAGTCTCGTTGTCGAGCTTGAGTACGGGACAAAACCGCTCGCACAACGCGGTGAAATAAACCTTGATGAAGTCCTCCTGATTCATAGGGAGCATTGTTCCGTCAAGGTCGAAGAATATGTATTTAAGCATAAGCTCACCTCGTTTCCATAATATTATAAACCAATAAATTTCTATTTGCAAGAAGAACGCAAATATATTATAATAATGTAATGATTAAGGTCGTGATATATATGAAAATCGTGTTGACAGACGCTCAGACAGTCACTCAGGGAGACCTTTCGCTCGAACCGCTCAGAGAGTTCGGCGAGGTCGAGGTAAGACTCCTCACTCCGCTTGAGGAAATCGCCGACGCGGTGAGAAACGCGGACGCTGTTATCTGCAACAAAACCCCCCTCAACCGCGAAACCCTCAGAAAGGCTGAGAGGCTGAAATATATCGGTCTGTTCGCGACGGGCTATAATAATATTGACATCCCCTACTGCAACGAAAAGGGAATAACCGTCTGCAACGCAGGCTCCTACAGCGAGAACGCCGTGTGCCAGCACACCTTTGCTTTGATTCTCGAGTGCCTTAACCGAGTGGGCGACTACTCGACCTTCGTCGCGCAGGGCAACTGGAAGAACAGCCGAACCTTTTCGCCGTTCGTTTATCCGATGAGCGAGCTAGCGGGAAAGACGATAGGTATAGTCGGCTACGGCTCTATCGGCAGAGCCGTCGCAAGAGTCGCCGAAGCCTTCGGGATGAAGGTGCTCGCCTACCGCCGAAGCCCCGACCCCGACTGCGTAGACCTCGATTTCCTGCTTAAAAACAGCGACGTCGTGACCGTTCATTGTCCGCTCAACGAGGAGTCCTACAGGATGTTCGACCGCGAGACCTTCGCAAAGATGAAGGACGGCGCGATATTCGTCAACACCGCCCGAGGCGCGGTCATGGACGAGCAAGCCGTACTCGACGCGCTCAGTAGCAAAAAGCTCTCCTATGCCGCGATCGACGTGCTCGAGCAGGAGCCGATGGCTCGCGACTGCGTGCTCTGCGGCGCAGAAAACTGCATTGTGACCCCTCATATAGCCTGGGCTCCGATGGAGACCCGCGAGCGGCTTATGGGAATCGTCTGCGATAACCTGAGAAAATTTCTGGCAGGCGAGCCCGTTAATGTTGTAAATTGAGCCCGCTTGTGGTAAAATCATTTCTGAAATATATTTTAAGGAAGATAGTATGAAGAGACTATTCGCAACAGCGCTTGCCGTACTGACGGCGGCAGGACTTGCCTCCTGCGCAAGGTCGGACGTAATAGAGACCACCGCTCCGACCGCGGTAGCGGCAACGACAAAGCAGGAAGAGATAACGACCGAGCCGAAAACCGTCAGCGTCGTCACCGAGGAGCTGACCGAGGAGACGACCAAAAAGAAAACCAAGGAAACAAAGCCCACCGAGCCCACCGAAAAGCCGACCAAAAAGTCAGCCAAAAAGCCGACAAAGGCTGTCCCGACTCAGGGCAAAACAAAGCCGAATACCCACGTTGTCGTGACGTACCCGAAGGGAGTGTTCCATTCCTCCGACCTGATTTTCAGGAAAGGCTCGATCTCCCTCGAGCTCGGCGAGGACTGGGAGGACGCGCTGAAAGACCTCAAAAAGCAGGGCGACGTAAACGAGATCTCGGGAAAAAGAACCGAGCACGAGTACTCAAACTTCACCGTAACGACCTACAAGGACGAGGACGACGAGTACATCGAGAAAATCGAAATTACCGACGATACCCTCGCGACCCCTCGCGGAGTCAGAATCGGCGACTTCGCCTCGCGTCTGCGCAAAATCTACGGCGACCCGATAAAGCGTACAAAAACCGCCTACGTCTACGGCAACGAGGACGAAAGCCTCGTCTTTACATATGAAAATAATATGATAGATTCGATATACTACAAAATAATTTTCTGAAAACTATTGAAATACCGCGAAAAATATGTTATCATATGAAACGGACTGAAAAAGTCCGCCCAACCGCTGGTATAGCTCAGGCGGCAGAGCGCATCCTTGGTAAGGATGAGGTCGGCAGTTCGAGCCTGCCTATCAGCTCCATAAAAAAGAGGTACTCCACACGGAGTGCCTCTTTTTTACGTACCAAAAGAGCTGATAGGCAGGCTCGAACAGGGCGTGCCAAGGAATAAGCGTAAGCGCATTCCGCAGGCAAAAACGCTTCTGTAAAGCGTTTTTAGCCCGCCGCGTTGATGAAGCGTCAGAACCAAACACACCGCAACAAGCGTGGCAGGTGATTTCTATAATAAAAACCCTCGCCTATCAGCTCCAAAACCCGCATAAACACTCAGTTTATGCGGGTTATCTCTATCTTTTTGTAAATTGTCAGACCGCATCCCTTTTTTGAAAAATATCGTGAAGGGATGCGGTCTTAAATTATGTACAAAAAAAGGATTTTAATGAACAGTCGGAAAGAAAAATCTTTTTCGGAGGTTTATAAGGAATTTATTACCTCGCAAACAGCCAAAGGGATTTCCGAAACTTCAATCAGAAACTATCATCAAGTCTTACATAATATCTCAAAATTCTTTGATATTGAAATTCCTCTGGATATGCTTTCCAAAAGAGAGCTGGAGGAAATGGTTGTAAAAATGCGAGCGGTTTCCCTCGCTCATAATACTATCGCGACTTATGTTCGCGTTGTGGGAACATTTTTGAATTGGTGTAAGGCTGAAAACATTGTGAGCGTTGAAGCTCCGAAAATCAAAGAAAAGGAAACAGTCAAGGAAACCTACAGCGATGAAGAATTGGAATTGCTGTTAAAACGCCCTCCCGCTGATTGTAGCTTTTGCGAATATCGCAACTGGGTTATTATCAATTTTCTGTTAAACAGCGGTTGTCGAGCGGCGACAGTCCGCAATATCCAAAACCGCGATGTAAACTTAGCGGACAGTCAGGTGATTTTCCGACATACCAAAAATGGAAAAATACAAGTGATTCCGCTGTGCTCGCGGATGGTTAATGTTCTTCGCGGTTATATGGGTATCAGAGGCGGTAAGTCAAGCGATTATCTCTTTTGTGATATGTATGGGGAAATGCTCTCCGCGAACGCTCTGCGGCTCGCAATAGCTAAATACAATCAGCGGAGAGGCGTCCAAAAGACAAGTATTCATATGTTTCGCCATACCTTCGCCCGCAAATACTTAGTTGACTGCGGCGGGAACGCCTTTACGCTCCAAAAGCTGTTAGGTCATTCAACCCTTGCCATGACAAAACGCTAC
>JAFNSO010000016.1 GCA_017384945.1 Ruminococcus sp.
CTGTAGAAAAACTCGGAATTCGTGAGAGCGGATTCCGAGTTTGCTGTATTTGTAGATAAATTTTTTAAATCTTGTTGAAAAATGAGAAGAAAAAGGAGCTCCTTTCATACGTTTTCTGTCAATTTCTTTATGTATTGCTAACTTTTTCAAATTCATGGCAACAAACTTAAGCTTGACCCAATTTGTTACTGCTGCCAAGCCTCGATACGGAGTGTAACGCATAGCGTGTTTTTCTTTTGCGTCCGCAAACACTCGCTCTATTTTCTCTTTTCGTTCTTTGTAGAGTTCAGCGTATTCAGGTGTGTGCCTGATATCTTCAGCTCTCTCTACATATTCCCACCAAATATGTTTTGTAACTGTCTTTTGACAATCCTTTGACGCTGTACACAAATGTCTGCTTGGACAATTCCTACATATATTCGGGTCGCTCTTGTATTCGCGGTATCCGTCACGATTGGTTGTGGAATACTTTAGTTCATGATACTCAGGGCATATTACACAATCATAGTACTCGTCATATACATACTCATACCAAGGGTGGTTGCCCTTCTTCGTATAGGGTCTTTTGTACGCTGTTGAAATTACTCTGCCGTCGTCAAATACCTTCTTGCAAATGTGAGGTGTTTTGTATGCGCTGTCCGCTACTATTGTTTCTACTTCAGGAAACTTTTCTACTACTTCATTATATACATCATCAAATGCTACGCTGTCATGTACATTACCGGGCGTTACTTCTACTCCTAATACATATCCGTTTTTGTCACATGCTGTGTGAGCTTCATACGCAAATTGTTTTTTGTGCTCACCCTTAACGAACAAGCCGCTTTCAGGATCTGTTACACTTTTGGTGACTTTCTTTTTCTTGGCTTCCTGTTTGCGCCTTTTAAGCTTTTTCTTTGATGTATTGTCGCGTTTCTTCTTAGGCTTGTTGTTGTCGTCATTATCATCGTCAAATGGTTTCTTTCCATGGGAAACTCTGTCATCGTTGATTTCCTTCATTAACTCATCAGCGTATCGTTTTGCCGCAACAGGAACTTCCTCTTGTATTTTCTTCTTGGTGTTAGCATTTGCTTTAATGTGTGTTCCGTCTATGAAGACTGCTTCCGGGTTCAAATATCCTTCGTTTGCTATTTCATCTAATATCCAGTTGAATATCTTGTCTACTGTTTCCGCGTTAAAGCGATTGCGGAAATTGTAGCTCAATGTGGAAAAGTGCGGCGTTGTATCATTAAGTGAATATCCTAAAAACCAACGGTATGCGACATTCATTGATGATTCTTCCGCTACTCTGCGGAGTGAACGTATTCCGTAAAGATGCTGAATCAGAACCATTTTGAAAAGTATTACAGGGTCTATGCTCGGTCTGCCGTTATCCATGCAATACAAATTCTCAACAAAATCATATATCTTATCAAAATCAACTGCTCTGTCTATTTTTCTGAGCAGATGATCCTGTGGTACAAGATCCTCTAAACAGATTATCTCTGCTTGTTGTCTGTTCTTTACGTTCTTTTCCAACACTTTCATCACCGTATCTATTATACCATAGATACAAGAAAAAGCCTACCTTTTGGTAGACTTTTTCGACAAGCTGAAACGAGCAGGCAATGCCTGCTCGTTTTCGTTTATCCTTGGTAATTTGTCCAATCCGCTCCGTCGAATACCATATTCGGCCCCGGGATTGAGAGGTCTTTTGTCTGGCTTCCTCCGTCGGTAAAGATTACCCACGTCGCGCCGTCGGGAATCAACGCCTTGTGCAAATCATCGCCGACCTTTTCCGTGTCGTTACCCGGCCATTTCATCATCTCTTTGTTCGAGTCAGACCAGAAATACGCCTTTACAACCTGCCAGTTGCTGTTTTTGAAGTAAACGTAGTTCTTGGGCGCTTCTGTAGGCGCTTCTGTGGGCGGGTCGGTAACGGGCTCAACCACAGGCGCGTTGGTCTGCGCGGGAACAGTGCTGACGGGAGCGGGAGACGCTTTAAGAACCTTTCCCGTAGCCGCCGCTCTGTCGAAGCTCTTGACGATATACTGCTGGATAGCCGTAGCGTCCTTTATAGATACGGTATCATTTCTGTCGGTATCAGCCGCCTTGAGCCTGTCGCCGACTAAAGCGAGAAGCTTCGCGAGATGCTTTTGAATCAGAGTAACGTCCTTGATGTTGATTATTCCGTCGCCGTTTGTATCGCCGAGCAGAATGTCGCCGTCGGAAACTTCTATCGCGCTCGGCTGTGGGTCTGTAACTACCGCCGCTGTAGCGGGAGGAGTGGTATATTTTTCCGCGTCGGCGTAAGCGCTCCAGCCTGAGCCGTTGAAAATATTATCTGTCGCGGGAATATCAAGGTTGCCCGTCTGTCCTCCTCCGTTGTTGGAGAAAATACACATATCGTATTCTTTATTGATAGTAATCTTCCAGACGTTGTCCTTGTACTTTGTCATCGCCTTACCGGGCCATGCGACCTCGCCCGAGTCTGTCGCCTTGCTCCAGTAGTATATATACGGCGTGTCGTATTTGCTGTTTGTATTATCAAAATAAACGGTTGTCATTTTGCTCGGGTCGGGCTTTGTGGGAGGCGGCGGAGTCTGTCCTGTGTAGGGCTCCCATTTATTACCCGCCATAAAAATCATATTCGTTTCAGCTATATCGAGTCCCGCTGCGCCTTCGCCCTCGGGGTATCTGTGAGAACCGCCCGTAAATATTACCTTACCGTTCTCAAGTCCGTCGTCGACCTCCATTACATAAAGTCCGAGAGTGCTGTCGAGAGTCATCGGCTTGCCTGGCCAGGAGGAGTTAGATTTAACCTCGCTGCCGCTTTCGTCGTAAATATACGCGTTCACAGAGCCCCAGTTATAGCTTGTGTCGTCGAAGTAAATACGCGTTACCGCGTCGGGGTCTTTCTTCTTGAAGTTAAAGGTCTTTTCGAGGTGGTCCTGCGCGTTATCGGCTGTAAGCGCGACCTCAAACACAGTTCCGACCTCAATGCCGTCGCCTATCTTGAATTTTGAGCCGTTTACTACCTTAAACTCAGCTCCGCCGTTTACGGACGCCATAGCGTAGTCCGCTCCTCTGAGCGAAACGGTTACTTCCTCGCTGTCATAGAAGGAGTAGTCGCCCTTTACGCTCATATGTATCGAGGATTTCGGCCCTTCGATAAGGATCGTGCCGTTATCGCCCGAGTCAAACTCGGCTTTTCCGCCTGTTACGACAGCTTTCGTGCCGTCGTAGAAGTTTGTTACGGTTGTTTTGTTGCCCCAAATCGAGGAAACGTTAACCGCGATTTTCTTGTTTTTCGGAGCTCCGATTACCGCGATAATCTCATCGGTCAAATCGCCGTTATCGTAGCTTCTCGAGAATGTATAGCCCGAGTCCGCCGAGTACGCGGCAACCTGCTGGTGGCTGCCCGCGCCTATACAGACGTGCTTTTGTCTGAATTTACCGACCTTCTGCCAATGCGCTAAGGTCTTTTGGTCGATAGAATCCCAGTTCATATCGCTTCTCAGCGAATGTCCGCTTCCGCCGTGACCGTCGAAAGACATACCCGCGACGGTGGGACGGTTTGTTTCGTCGCCGTAGAATATCTGAATAGCTCCCGGCATAAGCTGGAACGCCGAGCCCTGGTAAATAAGGTCGCCTCTCGCGAGGTTGGAGTCGTGGGAGGAGATATATGTAAGAACGTTATGTCCCGCTTCACTCTCCTTGTTCAAGGCTTCGGCATAGCCCTGATAAACTCCGTTGATGCTCGAAACACCGGGAACGCCCGAGCCCGAGAAGCCGAAGTTAATCATAGAATCAAATCCGCCCGCGGTGAAGTAATCGCCGTTTCCGAGGCTCTTGTAGTCCCAGCACTCGCCCGTCATCCAGAAGTCGTCAGTCCACTTAGCTCCGTCCTTTGTCGGATTATTCTGACGCCATTTTTTAAGCGCTGAAGAACAGGTGGTCTTTAGCTTTTTCCAGGAAGCGAGCTCAACGTGCTTAGCCGTATCGCATCTGAAACCGTCTACGCCGTAGGTTTCTACCCATTCGCCGAGCCATTTTGAGATATAGTTGCTTACAGTATCCGAAGAACCGTATTTGCCGACCTTGGTGTTGTAAGTTCCCTCTTTTGTCCATTTCGTTTTAAGAATCGGCGGGATACTTACGCTTTTTGACTGCTCTGTCTTAAAGTCGGGAAGTCCCGCGAGAGCGTTTGTAAGCTCAGAGCCCTGCTCCTCGGTATATCCGGGAAGTCCCGAGCGAACCCAGTCCGCTCCCCACCAGTTGCCCCATTCGGAAGCGCCTGATTCATAGTCGATATAATCGTGAAGTCCGTTTACGCCCGTAAGCTTATATACATAAGACTGCGCGGTCGCTTTGTCTTTAAACTTACCGAAGCCGTAATCGAGCATATCTTTTATCGTGTTATAGCCCGCGTGGTTCATAACTACGTCCATAACAACGCGGATACCGTGCTTATGGGCGGTATCAACCATAGTCTGGAACTCGGCTCTCGTACCGAAGTTCAAGTCGGGCTCGGTATAGTCGAGAACATAGTAGCCGTGGTAGGAATAGTGGGAGAAATCGAGAGGCTCGCCCGGTCCACATTACTAAAACCGGTCTTGATGCAGGAGAGAGTGCAAAGTTCAGGATTGAAAGGGCATTACTCCCTAAAGATGGTCCTGTTGTTTACGATAATCTTACATGGCACTATGTCTCCACCGTCTTTGTTACCAGGCCTCAAGGCTCATCAGACACTGATCCCGCCCCTGTAGTAAAAGTCCGAGGTATGCCGGCTA
>JAFNSO010000017.1 GCA_017384945.1 Ruminococcus sp.
ACTCCTGTTATTTGGTTTTTCGTCACTACTATTATAACATTTTGGGGCTATGTTGTCTGTGTTTTTTTATCATTTTCCCGCGTTTTTGCCAGACTTTTCAAGGTTTTTATGTGGGAAAGTTGAGCGATTAACAATTAACAGTTTTGGTCGGGCAGACAGGTTCTTCTGTGAGAAGAGTCGGTCTCCCGACCGTTTTTTTATATTTTATATGCCATTGACCATTGACAACGTTGACAGAAGTTAAGTTTGTCAACGTTGTCAATGGTCAACGAGGGTCAAAACTTTAATTTTTTATATAAATTCGGTCGGGCAGAAAAGTTTATTTCCATATGAACCTCTCTTCCCGACAATAATTGCGAATTGCGCATTGAAACCGTTGACTTAAAAAAATCGTTTTGATATAATCAAAGAAAAAGGAGTGTTACCTATGACCGACGACCGACTCAGCTACCTTCGGCTCCTTGCCGAGAAATACCCCTCGAGACGCTCGATTGAGCGCGAGATCATCAACCTCACCGCCATCCTCAATCTTCCCAAGGGCACCGAGCACTTTATGAGCGACATCCACGGCGAGTACGAGGCTTTCTGTCATATCCTCAACAACTGCTCGGGGGTCGTCCGCGAAAAGGTTGACGCTCTGTTTACCGACACGCTTTCTCACGGCGACCGCAAGGAACTCTGCACGCTCATTTATTATCCGAAGCAAAAGCTCACCCTGCTTCGCCGAGCAGGGGTCACAACGCCCTCCTATTACCTCGACACGATCAATAGGCTGACCCTCCTCGCGCGTTCTCTTTCTTCAAAATACACCCGCTCAAAGGTCAGAAAGGCTATGCCCGACGACTACGCCTATATCCTCGACGAGCTCCTTCACGCTCAGCGCGACGAGGACGACAACCAAGTCCGCTATCACCGAATCATCCTCGACACAATCATCGAGCTTGACCCCGAGGACTTCGTGATTTCGCTTTGCGGGCTGATAAAGCGTCTCGCGGTCGACCATCTGCACATCGTCGGCGACGTGTTCGACAGGGGACAGTCAGCCGAAAAGGTCATCGACCTGCTCACCCGCCACCACTCGCTCGACATCGAATGGGGCAACCACGACATCCTCTGGATGGGCGCAGCCTGCGGGAACAAGGCTTGTATCGCAAACGTAGTTCGCAACTGCGTCAAGTATAACACCCTTACCACCCTCGAAAACGGCTACGGTATCAGCCTGAGAAGGCTTATGCTCTTTGCTCAGAGGCTGTACCCCGAGCTTTCTCCGATGAAAGCCGCCCTGAAAGCGATTGAGATTATCCAGTTCAAGCTCGAGGGTCAGGTCATAACCCGCAATCCCGACTTTGAAATGAACGACCGACTTCTCCTGAGCAGGCTTGACCTTGAAAACGGCACAATCGAAATCGAAGGCACGACCTACGCTTTGAGCGACACCCGATTCCCGACGCTCGATCTGAGCGCGCCCTATCTGCCGACAAAGGAGGAGGGCGAGGTCATCGACGACCTGAAAATCCAGTTTATCAACAGCGTAAGGCTAAAGGAGCACGTCGAATTTCTGTACGAAAACGGCTCGATGTACAGGCTTTACAACTCAAATCTGCTCTACCACGGCTGCGTTCCGCTCACCGAGGACGGAGAGCTCGACGAAGTAAGCTTTGAGGGCAGAAAAATGAAGGGCAGAGAGCTCTTTGATTACGCCGACAAGAGAGCCCGCCGAGCCTTTTACTCAAGACACCGCTCAAAGTCCGACGCGGACTTTATGTGGTATCTTTGGTGCGGCAGAAAATCGCCTCTGTGCGGCAGGAACATAAAGACCTTCGAGCGTGTTTTCATCTCCGACAAAAAA
The DNA here is from genome assembly GCA_017384945.1 of Ruminococcus sp. Classification (GTDB taxonomy): domain Bacteria; phylum Bacillota; class Clostridia; order Oscillospirales; family Acutalibacteraceae; genus Ruminococcoides. The sequence goes on from JAFNSO010000017.1 coordinate 1,850, forward strand.
GCGTGGCACGAGGAAAAGAACCCCTACTACCGCTTCTACGAGACGGAAGAAACCTGTCTTATGATATTAAAGGAGTTCGGACTCCAAAGCCCGCGTTCGCACATAATCAACGGTCACACGCCCGTAATCACCGTCAAAGGCGAGCTCCCGATAAGAGCGGGCGGAAGGCTTCTTGTAATCGACGGAGGCTTTTGCAGGGAATACCACAAAAAGACGGGAATAGCGGGCTACACCCTGATAAGCAACTCCCACGGACTGCGCCTGAAAGCGCACAAGCCCTTTGAAAGCGTAGACCAAGCCCTCAAAAGCAACAAGGACATCCACTCCAAGAGCGAAATAATTGAAACCGAGCCGAAAAGAGTAATGGTAGCCGGCACCGACAACGGTAGAAGGATAGAAAAGGAAATAGCGGATTTGAGGGAGCTTTTGGAATTGAGAATTGAAAATTGAGAATTTTGGTCGGGCAGAGAAGTTCATTTCCTTATGAACCTATCTGCCCGACATTCACTGTTAATTGTTAATTGCTCAACTTTCCCACATAAAAACCTTGAAAAGTCTGGCAAAAACGCGGGAAAAT
>JAFNSO010000018.1 GCA_017384945.1 Ruminococcus sp.
ATCCTTCTGGAGCTCGTCGAGGTACCAGTTCTGGATCTTCTTGCTCATATTGGCGCGGTTGCTCTTTTTGAAGCCGATGAACGTCATATTCTCGGACTCCTTTAAGGCCTGCTTGTACTGGTCCTGAGTGATTTTGCTCTGGTCGACCATCTCTCTGAGCACAAGCTCGCGTCTGTCCTTGTTGTGCTTGGGATGAACAAGGGGATTAAACTTGCTTGGGTTCTGGGTTATGCCCGCGATAGCCGCGCACTGGGCGATGGAGCACTTGTCGATGTTCTTGCCGAAGTAGAGATTCGCCGCCGACTGAACACCCTGACAGTTGTTGCCGTAGTTTACGACGTTTAAGTAAGCCTCCAAGATCTCGTCCTTGGTGTACTCGGTTTCAAGCTTGAGCGCCTTGACGATTTCGCGGATTTTTCGGGTAAGGCTGACTTCGTTGTCGTCGGAGATGTTCTTTATCAGCTGCTGGGTCAGAGTAGAGCCGCCGTAGCTCGCCGTTCCGCTGGAGAGATTGAGTATGGCTCCGACGGTTCGGTTGAGGTCGACGCCCTTGTGCTCGAGGAAACGCTTGTCCTCGATCGCGATCTGAGCGTCCTTCATGTGCTGCGGGATTTTGTTGAAGTCAACCCAGACTCTGTTCTCGGTCGAGTAGAGCGACTGGTACTTCTTGAATTCTCCCTTCGAGTTTTTTACGTAGATGAAGCTCGTCTGATTGAGCTGCTTCGCCTTGAGGTTGATTCCCGTGTCCTCGGCGAAGATTCCGCCGATGTATATGGACAGGGAAATCGCGATTATCGTTCCCGTTATGATGAAAACCATCATAAGCGTGAACAAAAACCTTCCCAAAGCCTTGAAAAATCTCTTCGCTCCGTGTGAGGGCGACGCCGAGTCGCTGTTCGGAGCCGTGAATTTGCTGATGTCTGTTTCACGCATAGAAAAAACTCCTTGCAATCAAATTAATTACCCCAAGTGTTGTTTCAGGGCATAGAGTTAAGCGCAATTACACAATATTCTCCGATAGTATAACATATTTCGCCCGATAAAGCAAGAGCTGCGCCGATTTTTGCCTATTAAATAGTATAAAAGCGCAAAAAGCGTGAAATAATAGCCTTTAGCAGAGGGTAATATAATAAAAAACGAAACGGGGAATTGTATGAAAAGACTGATTCTGAGCGCCGCGGCGCTTATATGCGCGCTTGCCGCGATGTCGGCTTTGCTCGGAAAAAATGAGAGCGCAAGGGAAAAAAGCGTCGCTGTGCTCAGTCCCGCGACGGTCACCGCCGTAACAGCCGCCGAGCCTCAAGGTATGTTCGTTGTAAAAAGCGAGGACGGGGTCGTCGTCGTAGCGGAGAAGAGCTCGGGAAAAATTCTCAGGAAAACCGAGACCCAGACAGCCCTTCTTCCTCCGGACGACAGGGAAAGGCTCGAGCGCGGGATCGAGGTAAAAAGCGAGAGCGAGCTTAGAAGTCTGCTTGAGGATATTTGCAGCTGATAAGGGTCTGAGGGCTTGTCTGATTTTTTCGGGCGAGCCCTTTTTCCGAGTGAATTTCTATTGACTAATTCGCTTAATTATAGTAGAATTATATAGGATGGATTTTTATGTGAAATAACGGGAGACCGCGGGTTTCCCCCTTTGATTTGCGAAAAAAGGTGATACATATGATTTCAACTGTAATTAACGAAGCTCTCGGAATCGAATACCCGATTTTTCAGGGCGGAATGGCTTGGGTCGCGGACGCGTCCCTCGCCGCAGGCGTAAGCAACGCGGGAGGACTCGGACTTATTGCCGCGATGAACTCAAACGGCGAGCAGCTCAGAGCCGAGATTAAAAAGTGCAAGGAGCTTACGGACAAGCCCTTCGGCGTAAATATTATGCTTATGAGCCCCTTCGCTGACGAGGTCGCGGACGTTGTCGTCGAGGAGGGCGTAAAGGTCGTCACTACAGGCGCGGGCACCCCGGGTAAATATATGGAAAAATGGAACGAAGCGGGTATCAAGGTCATCCCCGTTGTTCCGTCAACGGCTCTCGCGAGGAGAATGGAAAAGCTCGGAGCCTTCGCGGTCATCGCGGAGGGCGGCGAAAGCGGCGGCCATGTCGGAGACCTCACGACTATGGCTCTCGTTCCGCAGGTCGTCGACGCGGTGAGCATTCCCGTTATCGCTGCGGGCGGTATCGCCGACGGCAGACAGGTCGCGGCGTGCTTCCTGCTCGGAGCAGTCGGAGTTCAGGTCGGCACACGCTTCCTCGTAGCGACGGAATGTACGATCGCTCAGGAGTACAAGGACAAGATTTTAAAGGCGAAGGATATAGACACTGTAGTTACGGGCAAGCGTCTCGGACATCCCGTACGCTGTATCAAGAGCAGCTATACAAGAGAATATACGAAAATGGAGTACGACTCCTCGACCTACTCCGACGAGGAGCTCGAGGCGAAGGGAGCCGGAGTGCTCCGTCTCGCCGCCCGCGAGGGAGACGTCAAAAACGGCTGTGTGCTCGCGGGTCAGGTTGCCTCAATGGTAACAAAGGAGGAACCCGCCGCGGACATCATCAAGGATTTGTTCACTAAGGCGGAGGAAGTTTTAGGCGGTGCGTCAAAATGGGTAAAATAGCTTTGGTTTTCTCGGGTCAGGGCGCTCAGTACACGGGAATGGGCAGGGAGCTTTACAATAGCTCACCCGCCGCGAAAGCCGTGTTCGATATGGCTGACTCGATTCGCCCCGAAACCTCGAAGCAGTGCTTTGAGGCTCCGATCGAGGAGCTTTCGGTCACCGTCAACACCCAGCCCTGCGTCTTTACGGCTGATCTGGCGGCGGCAAGGGCGGTTGCCGAAAAGGGCGTGCGCCCCGACTGTGTCGCGGGCTTTTCGCTCGGAGAAATCGCGGCGCTTGCGTTTTCCTCTATGCTCAGTGACGAGGACGCGTTCAGACTCGTCTGCAAAAGAGGCGAGCTGATGGACAAGGCGGCTAAGGAGAACCCCGGAGCTATGCTCGCGGTTATGAAGCTTCCCGCGGATAAAATCGAGGAGATCTGTTCAAAATACGAGGACACCTACCCCGTGAACTACAACAGTCCCGCCCAGACCGTCGTCGCGACTAAGGAGGAGAACGTTGACGCGCTTATCGCGGAGTTTTCCGACATAAAAGGAAGAGCAAAGAGACTCGCCGTCAGCGGCGCCTTCCACTCTCCGTTTATGGCTTCAGCGGCAGAGGGACTGTACGAATATATGAAGGACAAGGACTTCGGCGAGCCCGAGATCCCCGTATACTCAAACTACACCGCCAAGCCCTACGAGGGCGATTACAAAGCGCTCGTCAGAGCTCAGGTCGAAAAGCCCGTCCGCTGGCAGCAGATCGTTGAAGATATGGCGTCTAACGGCGTCGATACGATCATAGAGGTCGGCGTGGGTAAAACCCTCACGGGTCTTGTCAAGAGAATTAACCCCGATATAAAGGTCATTAAGGTCGAGAACACCTCCGACCTTGAGTCGCTCAATATTTAATAGGAGACATATTATGGATTTTAAAGGAAAAACTGCCGTCGTTACCGGCGGCTACAGCGGAATCGGCAGGGCTGTTTCCGAAAAGCTCGCGTCTCTCGGCGCTGACATCGCTTTGGTCGGAATCGGCTCCGAAAACGACAAGAACGCCGCTCTGGAGTCAATCAGGGCTCTGGGCGTAAAGGTTCTCGCTTATGACTGCGACGTGAGTGATTTTGCGGCGGGCGAGGCTGTTATCAAGGAAATTATTTCCGAGTTCGGAAAAATCGACATTCTCGTCAACAACGCGGGAATCACCCGCGACAAGCTTATGCTTAATATGCCCGAGGAGGACTTTGACGCGGTAATCAACGTCAACCTCAAGGGCGCGTTCAATATGACAAAGCACGTTTACAAGCCCTTTATGCGTCAGCGCTCGGGCAGAATCGTAAACGTAGCGAGCATAGTCGGTATCAACGGCAACGCGGGTCAGGCAAACTACTCGGCTTCAAAGGCGGGCGTTATCGGACTCACAAAGTCCGTCGCGCGTGAGCTCGCCGCAAGGGGAGTCACCTGCAACGCCGTAGCCCCGGGCTACATCGACACCGCTATGACTCAGGCGCTGTCCGATAAGGTCAAGGACGAGATTTCAGCCTCGATCCCGATGAAGAGAAGAGGTCTCCCCGAGGACGTCGCGAACGTAATCACCTTCCTGTGCAGCGATATGGCGTCGTACGTAACAGGCGAGGTAATCCGCGTTGACGGCGGAATTGCTATGTAGCGTTGCGACCGCCGCCTGTGGCGGATGAAGGGAGCAAAAGCGCTCGGCAAAATAAGGAGTTGAAGGACTGCGAGGGGGCAGTCCGCGCAACGACTATATTTTGACGCGGACAGTTGCGACCGCTTGAAACCGAGCGCCGTTCAGAAAGGAGAATTAACTAATTTATGAGAAGAGTTGTTGTAACAGGCTTAGGCGCTGTTACGCCTGTCGGTAATGATGTTCCCACAATGTGGAAGAATATGCTCGACGGCGTTTGCGGTATTGATAAAATCCGGAAATTTGACACCGAAAACCTCGCGGTCAAAATCGCGGGCGAGGTAAAGGACTTTGACCCCACCACGGTCATTGAGAAGCGCGACGTGAGAAAGACCGATATGTACACGATTTTTGCCCTCGCAGCCGCTAAGGAGGCGGTCGAGGACAGCGGGATCATAGGCACGATCGACCCGAAGCGTCTCGGCTCCTACATAGGCGCGGGTATCGGCGGTCTTTACACCTTCTATGAAAACGCTCAGGGAATGATTGAAAAGGGCCCCCGCAAGGTCAGCCCTCATTTCATCCCCAAGATGATCGGAAATATCGCCACGGGTCAGGTTGCTATCAAATATAACGCGAAGGGTCCCTCGCTTTCGACGATGTCGGCGTGCGCTTCGGGCTCTAACTCTGTCGGAGAGGCGTTCCACGCGGTAAAGGACGGCTACGCCGACGCGGTTATCGCGGGCGGCGCGGAGTGCGTTGTTCACCCGCTCACTATCGCGGGCTTCTCGAATATGAAGGCTCTCTCGACAACCGAGGATCCGAAAAAGGCGTCCATCCCGTTTGACGTAAAGCGCAACGGCTTTGTAATGGGCGAGGGCGCGGGCGTTCTTATCCTCGAGGAGTACGAGCACGCAAAGGCGAGAGGCGCGAAGATTTATGCCGAAATGGTAGGCTACGGCAACACCTGCGACGCTCACCACGTCACGGCTCCGTCGCCCGACGGCGAGTGTCTCGCCGAGGCTATCCGCGTGTCCTTCGCTGAGGGCAATGTGACCGACGAGGACACAATCTACCTTAACGCTCACGGAACCTCCACTCCGATGAACGACAAGACCGAGACTATGGCTATAAAGTCCGCTCTCGGCGAAAAAGCCTACGACATCAGCGTAAGCTCAACAAAATCAATGACAGGTCATATGCTCGGCGCTACGGGCGCTATTGAGGCGATAGTTGCCGTTCTCGCGGTAAGCGAGGGCAAAATCCCGCCCACAATCGGCACCGACGAGCCCGACCCCGAGTGTGACCTTGACTATACTCTCGGCAAGGCGAGAGACAGAGCCGTCACCGTCGCCGCAAGCACCAACCTCGGCTTCGGCGGTCACGACACCTGCCTTGTATTCAGAAAATCGGAGGACTGAAAAAATGATCGATATTGAAACACTGAAGGAATATATTAAGGTGCTTGAGGAAAGCTCCCTCGCCGAAATCGAAATCAGCGACGAGGAGGATTCTATCCGCCTCGCTAAGCCCTGCGCGGAGCCTCCCGTGGTCACGGTTTCGTCGAGCGCTCCCGCCGCGGCTCCCGTTCAGACCGCCGCTCCCGCCGCCGCTGTAAGCGCGGCTACCGCTTCCTCGGGCAAGAGCATTAAGAGCCCGATGGTCGGCGTTTTTTACGCCGCTCCCGCTCCCGAAATGCCCCCCTTCGTCAAGGTTGGCGACACAGTTCAGAAGGGCGACGTCGTCTGCATTATCGAGGCTATGAAGATTATGAACGAGATTACCGCCGACCAGAGCGGAACCATTGAGGAAATCCTCGTCGGCAACGGCGACGTTGTTGAGTTCGACCAGCCTCTATTCAGAATCAAATAAGGTGATACTATGTTAAATCAGGAACAGATCAAGGAAATTATCCCTCATCGCGACAATATGCTCCTCGTGCAGGAGGCTGAGGCGGTCGACGAGACTACCTCTCACGGCAAGTACACCGTCAGCGGCGACGAGTTCTTTTTGAAGGGTCATTTTCCCGGCAACCCCGTCGTTCCGGGCGTAATTCTGTGCGAAATGATGGCTCAGTCGAGCTGCGTAATGCTCGCTGACAAGTGCAAGGGCAAGACACCCTACTTCACAAAGATGGACAACGTCAAGTTCAAGGGTATGGTTAAGCCCGGGGACACACTCGAGACGACCTGCACCCTCACCCGCTCGAGAGGTAATTTCTACTTCATCAACGCCAAGGGCTATGTCGACGGCAAGCTCTGCGTCAGCGCGGATTTCAGCTTCGCGCTTGTTGATTAAGTTTTTCGGAAGTGATTATATAAATGTTTAGTAAAATACTGGTCGCGAACCGAGGAGAAATCGCGGTTCGTATTATCCGCGCGTGCCGTGAAATGGGTATCTCCACCGTGGCGGTTTATTCGACCGCCGACAGGGACGCCATGCACGTCCAGCTCGCCGACGAGAGCTACTGCGTAGGCGGCGCCAGGGTCGGCGAAAGCTACCTCAATATGCCCGCTATCCTCACAGCCGCGCTCGAAAGCGGCGCGCAGGCGATTCACCCCGGCTACGGACTTCTTTCCGAGAACGCGAAGTTTGTCAAGCTCTGCGAGGAGTGCAACATCGAGTTCATCGGTCCGAGCTCCGAGATGATAAACCTGCTCGGCGACAAGGATATGGCGCGCAAGACAATGCGTAACGCGGGAGTTCCCGTCACCCCGGGTACAGACGTGCTCGAAAACGTACAGTCCGCGAAGGAGCTCGCGGCTGAGGTGGGTTACCCCCTGCTTATAAAGGCTCGCTCGGGCGGCGGCGGAAGAGGAATCCGTCTTGTCGAAACGCCCGAGGAATTTGAGAACGCTTATAACAGCGCTTACTCCGAGGCTGAGGCTGCCTTCGGCGACGGAGCGCTTTACATAGAAAAGTATCTGAAGCCCGTTAAGCACATCGAAATGCAGCTGCTCTGCGACAAACACGGCAACGCGATTTGTCTCGGAGAGCGCGAGTGCTCCGTCCAGCGTCACAACCAGAAGCTTATCGAGGAGAGCCCGTCTCCCTCAATCAGCGAGGAAACCCGCGAGGCTATGATTGACGCGGCGATTAAGGCGGCTCACGCGGTCAACTACAACTCGGTCGGCACCGTAGAGTTTCTTTACGATAAGGACGGCAACTTCTACTTTATGGAAATGAACACCCGCTTGCAGGTCGAACACGGCGTTTCCGAAATGGTTACGGGTATGGACATCGTTCAGTGGCAGATACGTGTCGCGGCGGGAGCAAGGCTCAACCGCACTCAGGACAAGGTCTACTTCCACGGCCACGCGATCGAGTGCCGTATCAACGCCGAGGACCCCGAGCACAACTACCGTCCGAGCTGCGGCAGGATCACGGGACTCCACGTTCCCGGCGGCTCCTTCGTCAGATTTGACACCGCTTTGTATCAGAACTATAATATCCCGCCGTTTTACGATTCGATGATCGGCAAGGTTATCGTTCAGGGTCGTACCCGTGAGCTTGCCGTCAGAAAGATGAAAATGGCGCTTTCCGAGCTTTCGATTCAGGGAGTAACGGTCAACCGTGACCTGATGATCGATATTCTCTCCGAAAAGGAGTTCCTCGACGGAAGCTACACGACCGATTTTATGGAGAATTTTGAAAAACGTAAGAATAACTGAGGTGCTTAAATGGATTTGTTCGCGTTTATAAAACCTAAAAACGAGCTCGAGCAGCAGGGAACCGAGGCTGAGACAAAAAAGCCCTACGTTCCCGACGAAATGTGGACGAAATGTCCCGAATGCGGAACGCTTCTGCTCACCACGGATATTGAGGAAAATTTACAGGTTTGCTCGAAGTGTAACCACCACTTCCGTCTCGGCGCCCGAAAGAGGATCGAGATTATCACCGACTGCGACAGCTTTGTTGAAATGGACAGGGATTTTTCGAGCGTTAACATAATCGATTTCCCCGGCTACGACGAAAAGCTCGAGAAGGGCAGGGAAAAAAGCGGGGAGAACGAGAGTGTGATCTGCGGCACCGCGAAAATCCGCGGAATCAAGACCGTGATAATCAGTATGAACGCGGACTTTATGATGGGCTCGATGGGCACCGTCACGGGCGACAAAATCACCCGCGCCTTTGAGTACGCGACCGAGAATATGCTCCCTGTTGTCGCGTTCACCGTTTCGGGCGGCGCGAGAATGCAGGAGGGTATCCTCTCGCTTATGCAGATGGCAAAGACCTCGGGCGCTGTCAAAAAGCACAGCGACGCGGGACTTTTGTATATAACCGTTCTGACTGACCCGACCTCGGGCGGCGTTACGGCGTCCTTCGCTATGGAGGGCGACATCATCCTCGCCGAGCCAAAGGCGCTGATCGCCTTTGCGGGTCCGAGGGTCATTGAGCAGACTATCCGCCAGAAGCTCCCCAAGGACTTCCAGACCGCCGAGTTTTTGCAGGCAAAGGGCTTTGTGGACAAGGTTGTAGACCGACGCTATTTGAAGGATACGATCGCCCATCTGCTCAAAATTCACAACTACACGGAGGAGGAGACCGATGAGCGCGTATGATAAGGTGCTTGCCGCGCGCAGCACAAAGAAACTGACGTCAATGGATTATATTCACAACCTCTTCGGCGACACCTTCATCGAGCTTCACGGCGACAGAGGCTTCGCGGACGACAAGGCTGTGGTCGGAGGCGTCGGAATGCTCAACGAAATGCCCGTTACCGTTATCGGTCTCGAAAAGGGCAGAAATACATTTGAGAGAATGGAGCGCAACTTCGGCGCGGCTCACCCCGAGGGCTACAGAAAGGCTCTCAGGCTGATGAAGCAGGCGGAAAAATTTCACCGACCGATTCTCTGCTTTGTCGATACGAGCGGCGCGTTCTGCGGAATCGCCGCCGAGGAAAGAGGTCAGGGTCACGCGATCGCCACTAACCTTATGGAGATGATGGCGCTCAAAACCCCTGTGCTCTCAATTTTCATCGGTGAAGGCGGCTCGGGAGGAGCGATAGCCCTCGCGGTCGCGGACGAGGTCTGGATGATGGAGAACGCGGTTTACTCGGTAATTTCTCCCGAGGGCTGCGCGAGTATACTCTGGAAGGACAGCTCCAAGGCTGCCGACGCCGCCGAGTGTCTAAAGATGACCGCAAACGACCTCTTTGAGCTCGGTGTTATCGAAAGAATCCTGCGCGAGCCTGTCGCGGGCGAGCAGAAGATGTTTGAGAGCTTAAAGCTGCTTATCTGCCGCACCTTCGAGAAAAACCTCTCAATCCCCGTCGACGAGCTTGCCGAAGCGCGCTATCAGCGTTTCAGAAAAATCGGCGCTCAGGAATAAAAAATTACACCTCAACCTATAATATGGTTGAGGTGATTTTTATGTTTGAGGATTTTCCTAATCGGTTTTCGAGCGCGCTCAAGGAGAATTTCTGCGCGATGAAGTACGTTTCCTGTCTTTCGGACAAAAGGAGGAAAAAGCTCGTCGACGAGGTCGAGCGGATGAACGACGAGGAAATGCGCAAATGCGTCAGCGAGCTCGCGAAAAAAATCTTCTGAGTACGTTAATGTATTTGTAAACGACGGCGGGAATCAGCGCGAGAAGTCCGATTACCGCGCTCAGCCTGCCGAAAAACAGCGACCCGACGCACGCGAGCGTGACCCCGATGTGAAAGTACAAAAGCGTCAGCCCGAACACCCTTGTTTTGTTCAGGCGGCTTTTGTCGCGGTCAGCCGCGTACTCGACGAGAGAGGTCAGAAACTGACGGTAGTTGTTGCTTGAGAAAATCGTCGAGCAGTTGTAGCCGTCGATGTACTCGAACGCCGTCCACTGAAAGGCGGTCGCGAAGAAAATCGGGTACAGGCTTATAAGTGGGTTGAGACCGCTCGGCAGCAAAAGAAGCGTAATAAACGCCGCCGCGTCGATTATGAAGCTTATGAGCTCGGTTTTGCTCTTTAAAAGCTTCGGGAGCATAGCCGCCAGCGCAAAGCCCATAAAGTACAGCAGGGCAGCGCACAGCCTGAGCAGCAGCACGACGGGCTCGCCATAAATCAGACTACGCACCACGCCCATAAGGTTGAGCGTCTGCGCGTTGCCGAAAACCTCGCCCAGATTGCACACCGCGAAGCCGCCGAACACACCGCCGACCACCGCCATATTGTAGTGCATAAAATTGTTGCGTTTCATATCGTTTTATCAGTCCTTTGGCTCTCAGTCGAGGGCTTTTTCTATTATACCATAGTTTTCCTCTGTTAACAAATCTTTTGAGGAAATAAAGCCCTTAGTGAAATATGCACAAAAAACCGAGTGAAATTTTGTGCTCTATTTTTGTCGAAAGATTGCGGGTGTAATAGTGACATTGTTGTGCAAATATATTATAATAGTTATGAATATGGGCTGAATGTCTATATATTCAGCCGAAAGGAGTTTTTATTATGGGATTAATTAAAGCGGCTTTAGGCGCCGCGGGCGGAGTTATGGCCGATCAGTGGAAGGAATTCTTCTACTGCGACAGTCTCGACAAAAACACCCTTGTCGTAAAGGGTCAGAAGAGAACGTCAAGGCGTTCCTCCAACACAAAGGGCGAGGACAACATCATCTCCAACGGCTCAAAAATTGCCGTAAACGACGGTCAGTGTATGATCATCGTCGAGCAGGGCAAGGTTGTTGAGTTCTGCGCCGAGCCCGGTGAATTTACATACGACACTTCAACCGAGCCAAGTCTCTTTACGGGAAAGCTCGGTCAGGGTATTCTCAATACCTTTAAGCAAATCGGAAAGCGTTTTACCTTCGGCGGCGACACAGGTAAGGACCAGCGCGTCTACTACTTCAACACGAAGGAAATCGTTGAGAACAAGTTCGGAACCCCTAGCCCCGTTCCGTTCAGGGTTGTGGACAGCAAAATCGGCTTTGATATCGACCTTGAGATTCGCTGCAGCGGTATCTATTCATACAAAATCACCGACCCGCTTCTGTTCTACACAAACGTATGCGGCAACGTAAGCGAGCCCTACAAGCGCACCGAGATCGACGGTCAGCTCAAAACAGAGTTCGTAGACGCTCTTGTTCCCGGCTTTTCTACCATGAGCGACCTTGAGCTTCGTCCGAATCAGATAAGCGCTCACAAAAATGAACTTATCGACGCGATGAACGGCGCTCTCAGCTCCAAGTGGAGCGAGCTCAGAGGACTGAGCATTGTATCTATCGCGCTCAACCCGATTGTCCTCACCGAAGAGGACTCCAAGATGCTCAAGGAGGCTCAGCGCAGAGGAATGCTCCGCGATCCCGGTATGGCGGGCGCTACTATGGTCGACGCTCAGGCGGAGGCTATGAAGGCGGCGGCTTCCAACGAGGCAGGCGCTATGAACGGCTTTATCGGAATGGGTATGGCTATGAACGCAGGCGGCGGAATGAACGCGGCTCAGGGCTTCTACAATATGGCGTCTCAGCAGCAACAGCAGCAGGCTCCCGTTCAGCAGGCGCCCGCTCAGCAGGCACCCGCTCAGGGCGGCTGGAAGTGCTCAAAGTGCGGCGCGACCGCGACGGGCAAATTCTGCCCCGAGTGCGGAACTCCGAAGCCCGCCGACAACGGCTGGACCTGCAAGTGCGGCGCGGTCAACAAGGGCAGATTCTGTCAGGAGTGCGGCTCACCCAAGCCCGCGGGAGTACCGACCTACAAGTGCGACAAATGCGGCTGGGAGCCTAAGGACCCGCACAATCCTCCTAAATTCTGTCCCGAGTGCGGCGACCCGTTCGACGATAACGATATTGTATAATTGAGGGTAAGCTATGGCTGATATTTTTGAATATAAATGTCCCTGTTGCGGCGGCGCGGTAAATTTCGATGCCACCGCTCAGAAGATGAAGTGTCCCTACTGCGACACCGAGTTCGACCCCAACGCTTTTATTAAGAAGGACAAGAGACTCGAGGAGCAGGAGCCCGATAATTTTAAGTGGGACGAAAAAGCGGGTCAGGAATGGGACGACAACGAGGAAGGTCAGATGAACGTGTTCGTCTGCCAATCCTGCGCGGGTGAGATCGTTGCCGACGAGAACACAGCGGCGACGGAGTGCCCCTACTGCGGAAATCCCGTTGTTCTCAGCGGACGACTCTCGGGTACCTTAAAGCCCGACTATGTCATTCCGTTCAAGCACACAAAGGAGCAGGCGAAGGACGAGCTCAAAAGGTATGTTAGCTCAAAGAAATTCGCCCCCAAAAAGTTCAAGCAGGAGAACAGGCTCGAGGAAATCAAGGGTATCTACGTTCCGTTCTGGCTCTTTGATTCCGACACGGACGCCGCCGTCAGCTACGAGGCGACGACCGTCAGAACATGGTCGGACTCAAAGTACAACTACACCGAGACGAGCTTCTTCGACGTTTACCGCGCGGGCTCAATGAGCTTTGTAAACATCCCGTGTGACGGCTCCTCTCAGATGCCTGACGACCTTATGGAGTCGATCGAGCCCTTCGATTTCAGCGAGGCGGTCGATTTCCAGACAGCGTATCTCGCGGGTTATCTCGCCGACAAGTACGACGTGACTATGGAGGACAGCATTGAGCGCGCGAACAACCGTGTCCGCACAAGCTCCGAGCAGGTGCTCCGCGGCACGATCGACTATCCATATCATTCCGTTATCGCTAAGTCGAGCTCGGTTCAGATCACTAACGGTAAGGCAAAGTACGCCCTCTATCCCGTTTGGATCCTTAACACCGACCACAACGGAAAGAAATACACCTTCGCAATGAACGGTCAGTCGGGCAAGCTCATAGGCGACCTGCCTGTTGACGGCAAAAAGCTTTTCGCGCTTTTCGCGGGATTGTCTGTCGGACTCGCGGTAATAATTTACTTTATCGCCGCGTTCACAGGGCTGCTTTAAGGGGGTGTCGGTATGAAAAAGGTATTATCATTTTTGATGGTTGTTATTATCATCTCGGCGCTTTCGCTTCCCTTTGCCGCGGCTGAAAAGGGTCAGCCCGTCGTTGACGATGCGGGAGCTCTGACCGCCGAGCAGGTGCAGAGCCTTTCGAGCCAGCTCACCGAGGTCTCGAATGAAACGGGAATCGACGTTGTAGCGGTCACGATCACGGGTCTCGAGTCGGGAACGATGATGGAATACGCCGACGATTACTACGATTACAACGGCTATTCCGAGGACGGAATCCTGCTTCTTATCGCGACTCAGGACAGAAAATGGTGGATTTCCACCAAGGGCTACGGAATCACAGCCTTCACCGACTGGGGAATCCAGTACATAGGCGACGAAATCAAGCCCGAGCTCAAGAAGGGCGACTGGTACGGAGCCTTCGTGAAGTACGGAAACCTTTGCAAGGACTTTGTTGCCGAGGCAAGAAAGGGCAAGCCCTACGACACTAACCATAAAATCGAGTCGATGACGGATAAGCTTTTCAGAGGAGCGGTTTCGCTCGGAATAGGTATGCTTATTTCGTTGATTGTCGTGCTCTCAATCAGGTCAAAGTACAAGCCCGTCCGTCTCAAGGCGGAGGCTAACGACTACCTCGTTCAGGGCAGTCTGAAGCTCAAGGAGAGCTACGACCATTTCCTCTATACCCACGTGTCGAGGACGGAGCGCTCCGACAACGACAGCGGCGGCGGAAGCTCGACGCATACCTCCTCCTCGGGTTCATCCCACGGCGGCGGAGGCGGAAGCTTCTAGGCTTTTAACTCAAAATTTCGGTCGGGTAGACAGCGGCTTCTTTGAAGCGTTGTCGTCCGACCGCTTTTTTAATTGAGAATTGAGAATGAATGACGGGCAGAGAGGTTCATATGAAAATGAATCTTTCTGCCCGACAGAATTTATATGCGCTTCGCGCCGGCAAAATATAAATACGGTCGGGTGACAAGGCTTCTCGCAGAAGAAACTGTCTACCCGACCTGAAATTTTCAATTATTTATCCTCAATTTTCTTCGCAGCCTGCTTGAACGGTACTACGCTTCCGTCGGGGAACTCGACGTCGGTGTTGTCGAGCTGGCGCTCCATATTGCTTCGGAAGTTTTTCAGGTACTTCTTGTACAGCTCCTTTTGCTCCCTTTGCTCGTCCTCGGTCAGTCCCTGCTCACGCTTTTTCTTCGCGAGCTCGTTTATTCTCTTTATCATTTCTTCCATTTGTCTCACCTCGGTCTGATTATATCACAAATTATCGTAATTAACAAGGTCTATTATATTGTCAAAGCGGCTGTTTTGCTGTATAATTCAGATATAAGACATTTCGGAGGAAAGCTATGGATAATATGGAAAATTTCAGCCTTATGTACCCCGAGGGAGCTGACAGAAGCTGTTTGACCCTTACCGACGAGGCTCTCAACGACCTTTCCGTTGATTTTATTCTCGACGCGCTCACCGACGAGAACTACGAGAAAAACCTTATCAGGCAGATTTTTGTCCGAATCGCCTGCGACAAGGACGTAATAAGCTACAGACGCGATATTTTTGACGATTTTCTGCGGTTTCCCAAGCTCAGAAGCGAGCTCAGCGAGCTTGTTGTAAAGCTTGCGGACCTCAGAGAAATCGAGCGCTTTCAGAAGGATCAGGAGGCGTCGTCGCTTTGGATGCTGATAAACAGGCTGCGCGAGATTGACGAGTACGTCGGCTGTATCACCTCGATAAAAAATATT
This sequence comes from Ruminococcus sp., assembly GCA_017384945.1. Classification (GTDB taxonomy): domain Bacteria; phylum Bacillota; class Clostridia; order Oscillospirales; family Acutalibacteraceae; genus Ruminococcoides. Next base: position 14,859 of record JAFNSO010000018.1, read on the forward strand.
CTCGAGTCGCTCGATATCCGCTCAGACGGTATGAAGCGGCTTAGACAGAATGTGATTGACATTTACAACGGCAGCGGGTTCGACGAGCTCAAAAAGGATATAGACGAGACCTTCGAGAAGGCTAGAAGGCTAAAGAGCATTACGATCGGCGTGAACCTCGACAGCCTGCTCCGTCCGAAGAACGCGGGAGTGGTTTCGCTAAACGACACCGAGTTTGGCAGACCCGGGCTTATGAGACATTTCCTACGCTTTACCGACAACGACGACCTGCACGAGGGCAACGACGTCTCGAAATTTGACTCGTACCACCCCGCAAATCCCGCGAACACGGGCGCGTTTAAGATGATTATGGGCAGTGTTCAGCAGGACGCGAACCACAATGTCCACATCGAGACCAACGACATCACGGGCGCGGATCCGCTCTCGGACGCGCTCAAAAAGAGCGTCACCGACATCCTCAGACGCACCGTCAAGGAAATCAAGTCCACGCTCAAAAAGTACATAAACATCAGCGGCTACGCGCTTATCAACCTTATGCCCGAGATTATATTTTTTATCCGCTGGGCGGAGCTTGTCGATAAAATCAGGGCTCTTGGTATGCCGATGTGCAAGGCTGAGATACTCGACGCGGAAAAGAGAGAATGTTCTTTTAAAGAATTATATAATCTCAAGCTAGCTATAAAGAATATTCAGGGTGACAACATTGACATCGTGACAAACGACGTTGATTTCAACGACGAGCACAGAATCTACATCCTCACGGGTCCGAACAGGGGAGGAAAGACGATTTTCACTCAGGCGGTCGGTCTCGCTATGCTTATGGCTCAAAGCGGGATCTATGTACCCGCGGCGAGCGCGTCTGTCAGCCCCTGCGACAATATCTACACTCATTTTCCCGCCGACGAAAACGACACCGTTGACCTCGGACGACTCGGCGAGGAGAGTCAGAGACTAGCCGCGATTTTTGACTCCGCGACTGACAAGAGCTTTCTCCTTCTCAACGAGAGCTTCGCGACAACAAACGTCGCCGAGGGTCTTTTCATCGCGAATGATGTTGTAAAGGCTATGAGATACATCGGCACACGGGTCGTTTTTAACACCCATATGCACGAGCTTGCCCGCAGGGTGGACGAAATCAACGCCGAAACCGAGGGCTCGAGCGTCGTCGCGAGTATGATTACGGGCGTTCACGACGGTCAGAGAAGCTTTAAGGTCAGCCTCGCGCCGCCTCAGGGCGTCAGCTACGCGCGCGACATTGCGGTCAAGTACGGTGTTACTTTTGAACAAATCAGAAATTCCATAAAGAAGTGATAATTGTCGCATTTGTCACTTGTTTTTGAGTATATGATGTGATACAATAATGCCATAAGGCTATAGATTATTTCGAGGTGTGTTATGAAAAAGTATGAAACTCCTGAAATTGAAAAGATTGTTTACTTGGAAAACGATTGTCTGTCGGATACGCTCGGTACCGAGAGTGAGGATGTGGGTGAGATTCTTAATCCCCCGGGTAATCCCTGATCAGATATTAACCCTGATCAGATATTAAATAGAGGCTGACTTTTGGGTCAGCCTCTTTCTTATCCCTGTGTTTTTGCCTCGAAGCTCTCGCAGTCTACGCAGCTGCACTCGGTCGGTCTTATTTCGTGGGTTCCGACGAGTATGCTGTCGAGTGAGCAGTAGTTCTTTTCATTGTTGTGGTATTTGCAGCTTTCCACGGTACAGCGGATACACTGGTTTGCGAATTGATTTTTCATTTGTTTCACCTCGATATTAGATTTTGAGCTTTTGCCGAAAATATTCATCACAAGGCGCTTTATTTTAAATAGTATATCGTGAGGTGATGTTTATGTTTTATTTCAGCATTTGCGTGCTGTCGCTTTTCGCGCTTATCGGGGTTTTGCAGGTTTGCAGGGGTATCGCCCAAGCTCTTACCCGCTCGAAGAACGACAGTGAAATCATACTTATTGAGCCGATCCGCAAAAAGCAGGAGGACGCGGAGCTTTTGCTGAGAAGCGCCGCGGGAAAGGTGATGTGGATGGGACGCTTCGCGCCCGACAGGGTGGTGTGTCTCGACTGCGATATGGACAGCGAAACAAAGCGCGTATGCAGGCTCGTGTGTGACGAGTACCCGTTTATGGAGCTGTGCACAAAAAGCGAAATCCTCGAAAGAATCGAGAGAATGACCGCAAAATAAACAAATTACCGCGCGGGCTCAACAGCAAAGGCGATTTTTTAAAAGAAAATGACAAAAGTAAAAACAACAGGTCGAACCCTGTTGTTTTTGTTTTTGATGTATTGTATAATAATATTATGCTTTTTTGCGGATAAGTACGATCGGGGTACATTCCTTGCCCTGTCCGCAGGGGTTGTCGGAAATCAGTCCGTGGAGCTCTTCCTCGGAGAGCGTGATGTCTGACGAGTAGCCGAGAACCTCCTGTCCGAGGTCGTTCGCGTCGACGATCATCATACTCATTCCGAGCTTTTCCTTGATTTCGTCGCACACGCCCGAGGGATTTTCGGGGTTTTCGATTCCGATGTCGCCGTATTCGTCCCAAACCTTGTTGTAGAAGCCGTCGAGTCCCGCGACGTCCTGTCCGACGATTTCGTAGAACACGCCCTTTTTGCCGAAGAGCTTGCAAACTCCGCCCGCTATACTCGCCCAGAGCACCTTGGGAAGTCCCGCTTTGCTGATGGCGTACTGCATTTTGATTGTTTCGCCGACGCCGACGCCCGCTGTCTCGGGGTGTGAAGCGAACTTGGAGAGGAATTTCGCCCAGAAGCCGATTTTGAGCTCGTCACGTCTTACAACTCGGTTCTGACACAGCGCTATTATTTTTTCGCTGGACGATACGATATCGCCCTCCTGATAGATCGGCGAGACGTACTTTCTGAATACCTCAACGTAATCCTCGCCCTGCTTTACAAAGTGTGTTTTTATTGCGTGGCGCATATAGGTTGTGCCGTTCACCGTGATTTCTACGTTTTTGCCTTCGTTAGCGAAAAATTCCATACTGTACCTCCGTAATATCTCAGATAATCATTACTTTAATTTTCAGTATAATTATATATCATTCAAAAAAATTTATCAATCAGCATTTCGGCGTTTCTGCCGAATTTTTTAGGAGCATTTTATGCAAAATAACGAACTTTTTGAGCTTTGCGCCACAGTTGAAACAATTATTTACCGAAATGACTCGAACGGCTACTCCGTTATCGAGCTCGACGACGAGGATCAAACGACCGCCGTCGGGATCATGCCCGACGTCAACGTCGGCGAGAACGTCAGGCTTATCGGATGTTTCAAGCCCCACGCGTCCTACGGTATGCAGTTTTCGGTTTCAACCTATGAAAAAACAATGCCCGAGGATATCGCGGGGATACTAAGCTACCTGAGTTCAGGCTCAATCAAGGGTATCGGTCCCGCGACCGCGTCAAATCTCGTCAAGGAATTCGGTGAGGCGACACTTGACGTGCTTATGAACGAGCCCGAGAGGGTCGCGAGGATAAAGGGGATCTCGCTGAACAAGGCAAAGGATATAAGCGCTCAGCTCAGGGAGAGCTCGGGAATCAGAGAGCTTATGATTTATCTCGGAGAGTACGATATAAGCCCCGCGAGCGTCGTGAAAATCTACAAGGCGTTCGGCTCGAGATCTGTCGCGGAAATCGAGAGCAACCCCTACTGCCTTTCCGACGGGGACTTCGGCGTTAGCTTTGAGAAGGCTGACAAAATAGCGCTCAAGCAGGGCAGAGAGCCCGACGAAAGGCTTAGGATCCGCGCGGGGCTCGCCTATGTGCTCGCTCACAACCGCTCGAACGGTCACACCTGCCTTCCGAGCGACAGGCTGGTCGAGACCACGGGGAGCTTCCTCGGCGTTGAGTACCGAAGCGTCGCCGAGGCGCTTGACGGGATGATTGCGGACGAGAGTCTGATAAGCTACGACGCGCAGGGCAGAAGGATGATTTTTTCCGTGGATATGTTTTCCTCGGAGTGCTACATCGCGCAGAGAATCAAGATGATACGCCTTTTTCCCGCCGCTTTTATCCCCGATATAGACAAGCATATCGAGACAATAGAAGAATACAACGGTATAAAATACGCTTCCATGCAGAAGGAGGCGATAACGCAAGCGCTGACGGGCGGACTGCTTGTGCTTACGGGAGGTCCCGGTACGGGCAAGACGACGACGCTCAACGCCATTATAAAAATTCTGAAGGATAAGGGTCAGACCGTTTTCCTCTGCGCTCCGACAGGAAGGGCGGCTCAGAGAATGAGCGAGGTGACGGGCGAGGAGGCAAAGACGATTCACCGCTTGCTCGAGGTCTCGTGGGACAAGAACGACAAGCCCGCCTTCAAGAAAAACGAAAAGAATATGCTAAAATGCGACGCGCTGATTATCGACGAGGTTAGTATGGTGGACGCTCAGCTTTTTGAGAGCGTTATGCGCGCTTTACCGATGGGGTGCAGGCTTATCCTCGTCGGAGACAGCCACCAGCTTCCGTCAGTCGGCGCGGGTAATGTGCTCGACGACCTCACCTCCTCGGGAATCGTTCCGGTTGTGGAGCTCAACGAGATTTTCAGGCAGTCTCTTCAAAGCCTTATCGTAACCAACGCCCACAGAATCGTTCGCGGCGATATGCCCGAGCTCAGCGTCAGGGACAAGGACTTTTTCTTTTTGCCGTCCGAGAAAAAGGAGGTAATCAGAAAAACCGTCGTTGATTTGTGCAGCACGCGTCTTTGCAAGGCTTACGGCTATGATGTTTTTCAGAATATTCAGGTTCTCGCCCCCGGGAGAAAGGGAGAGCTCGGGGTGAACGAGCTCAACACCACCCTGCAAGCCGTTATCAATCCGTCCGACGACAGCAAGGCTGAGCTTGTGTCGGGCAAAAAGCTTCTCCGCGAGGGCGACAAGGTTATGCAGACGAAAAACAACTACGACCTGCTCTGGGTCAAAGAGGACGGCGAGACGGGCGAGGGGATTTTTAACGGCGAAATCGGCGTAATCGAGAGCATAAAGAGGAACTCGAGGATAATCAAGGTCAAATTCGACGACAAGCTCGCTTCCTATGACTTTGACTTCGCTGCCGACCTCGACCTCGCCTACGCCACGACCGTCCATAAAAGTCAGGGCAACGAGTTCGACGCGGTCGTTATGCCGCTGTTTCGGGGCTCGCCGATGCTTTATTACAGAAATTTGCTTTACACAGCCGTCACGCGCGCTAAAAAGCTGATGATTATTGTCGGAAGTCGCGAGATTATCCGAAAAATGGTTGACAATAACCGCAAGAACAAGCGCTACAGCGGGCTGGGATTCTTTTTGACGGAGCAGGATGATGAATAGGATTTTGAGTGGTTTTTTGGCGGCTTTTTGTCCGTATGTCTGTCCCTTCTGCGGCAAGGTAATCAAATTTGGTGAAAAGGCCTGCGCCGAATGCGTCGAGCTGTTTTATGACGATATGATTACGCGGAGAGCCGTCGGGGGATATCCCTGTAAAAGCCTTTTTCCGTACAAAGAGCCGTATTCGAACTCGGTTGTTCGGATGAAGTTTTCCAAGTACCCGATATTTTCGGAGAACTTCGCGCTCTGTATGTACTCGAAGTTATCCTCTCCCGATTTTGATTTGATTACATACGTTCCGATGTACATAAAGAAAGAGCGTGAACGAGGGTTTAATCAGGCGTTTCTGATTGCCCGCGACTACTCAAGTCTTGTGAAGATTCCGTGTGAAGCCCTGCTCGAAAAAATAAAGGACAACAAGGAGCAGCACACGCTTCCCGCGAGTGAGCGAAAGGATAATGTGAAGGGTGTTTATCGCGCGGTAAATAAAGAGAAGATTATCGGGAAAAATATTCTCGTTATAGATGATGTTATCACAACGGGCAACACCCTCGGAGAGTGCTGCAAAATGCTTATGCGGGCGAAGGCGGCGAGCGTTTCCTGCCTTACGGTTTGCGCGAAAATTGACGCTTAGGCTTATTTTCCGCTCAAAAGGGTTGAAATATAACGTTATTTGGAATATAATTAGCTTATCTGAATCATCGGGAAGGTGTATGTATGGATATTGCTTTGGATTTGGGAAGCAGCCGCACAAGGCTGTTTATTGATAAAAAGGGTAAGGTGCTCGACGAGGCGTCCGTCGCCGCGTACAACGTTATCAGCAACAAAATTATCGCGGTGGGCGACGAGGCGTACGCTATGCTCGGGAAAACTCCCGACAGCATAAGCGCGGAGTATCCGCTCGCCAATGGGGTGATTTCGCAGTCGGCGTTGGTTGAGGATATGGTGCAGATCCTTATGAAGCACGTTTGCACGAGTAAAATCGTTATGCCGAGGGTCGTCGCGGCTATCCCCGGAGACGTTACAGAGGTCGAGAAGCGCGCTGTCGTCAACGCAATAAGCGCCTTCGGCGTTCGCAGGGTTTACCTTATTGAGAACAGCAAGGTCGCCGCTATGGGCGCCGGGCTGGACATTATGGGCCCTCACGGCTCAATGGTTGCCGACCTCGGAGCCGGCACCTCGGACATCGCCATCCTTTCGCTGGGCGGTATCGCCGAGAGCAAGTCGATTAAGACGGGCGGCAACAAAATGGACGAGGAAATCCTTAAATATATGAAGCGCGAGTACTCGCTCGTCATCGGTCTGCCGATGGCGGAGAGGTGCAAGAAGGCTATAGGAACGCTGTCCGAGCCCGACGGCGACGAGGAGGAAAAAACATTCCGCGTCAAGGGAAGAGACGCTATCGGCGGGCTCCCGAGGTTCGTCGACGTTAAGGCGAGTGAAATCACGGCTGTGATTATGGAGACAGCTATGGAAATCGTCTCGGCGGTCAAGGACGTTATCGAAAACGCTCCCCCCGAGCTGGTCGGCGATATTTACGAGGACGGAATCACGCTCACGGGCGGGCTTTCAAAGCTCGACGGCTTCGCGAAGCTTATCGCGGACAACACGGGTATCAGGGTGAAGGTCGCGAAGGACCCCGAGGACTGCGTTATCCTCGGCTGCGGAGAGGCGACCAAGTATATCTCGGAGGTCGAGAAAAACTCAAAGACGGATATAAACCCGCTTATGGCGGCATATTAACATCAAGAGGCTGTCACAGAATTTTACATTCTGCGACAGCCCTTTTTTTGGAAAAATATCGGAAATTTATTGAGTTGTTGTCTTAAAAATGATACAATGATAAAAATACGCTAAAGGACGGTGACGGAATGAAACACTTTTTAATTGTGGTAGATATGCAGAAGGACTTTGTCGACGGCGCTCTCGGTACGAGCGAGGCGGTCGGGATAGTCAAAAATGTTGTGAGGAAAATCGAGGACTTTGACGGAGAAATATTCGCTACCCTCGACACTCATTTTGAAAACTACCTTGAAACCGCCGAGGGAAAAAAGCTCCCCGTTGAGCATTGTATAAAGGACACGGACGGCTGGAGATTCGACAAGGCTGTGGGCGAGGCGCTTGAGAAAAAGGGCTTTACTGCGGTTGAGAAAAACACCTTCGGCTCTGTTGACCTTCCGAGGCTGATAAAGGACGCGTCGGGCGGAGATGAGTTCACGCTTGAGCTCTGCGGGCTTTGCACCGACATCTGCGTGGTGAGCAACGCTCTTGTGCTAAAGGCGAGCTTTCCCGAGATTCCGATAGCGGTTGACGCAGCGTGCTGCGCGGGAGTTACCCCCGAGGCTCACGACGCCGCGCTTAAAACAATGGCAAGCTGCCAGATTGATATTATTTGAGGTGATACTATGTTTGATGCTGAAAAAGTCAAGAACGAGTGCGTACAGTGGATACGCGATTTCTTTGAGAATAACGGAAAGGGCTGCAACGCGGTGCTCGGTATTTCGGGCGGCAAGGACAGCTCGATCGTCGCCGCCTTGTGCGTTGAGGCGCTCGGCAGGGACAGGGTCATCGGCGTGCTTATGCCAAACGGCGAGCAGGCTGATATCGACAAGGCGAAGCTGCTTGTCGAGACTCTCGGGATAAAGCATTACATTATTAATATAAAGGACGCTTATGAAGGGCTTTTAAAGAGCATTCCGTTTGAGCTGAGCGCGCAGAGCGTTACAAATCTGCCGCCGAGAATCCGTATGGCGACCTTGTACGCCGTTTCTCAGAGCCACAACGGAAGAGTCGCCAACACCTGCAACCTTTCCGAGGACTGGGTCGGCTACTCGACCCGCTACGGCGACAGCGTCGGAGATTTCAGCCCCTGCTCGAACATCACCGTGGACGAGATGAAGCAAATCGGCAGGCTGCTCGGACTTCCCGCCGAGCTTGTCGACAAGGTCCCCTCGGACGGACTTTGCGGAAAAACAGACGAGGATAACCTCGGCTTTACCTACGCCGAGCTCGACCGATATATCCGCACAGGCGAAATCGACAACCCCGAAAGCAAGCAAAAAATCGACCGCCTGCACAAAATGAACCTATTTAAGCTTAAGCTTATGCCCGCGTTCATGCCCGATTTAAAAACGGCTGTTGAGTAAAGGAGTACGATATGAAGCTTGAACCGATTATCGTGTCTCTGCTCGATACGGATTTATATAAATTCAATATGGACCAGGTGATTTTCCACAAGCACACCGACCTTTGCGGACAGTATTTCTTTAAGTGCCGCAATAAGGGAGTGGTGTTCACCGAGGAGATGGTAAGTGAGATCGAGGCTCAGATCGATCACCTCTGCACGCTGAAATTTACGGGGGAGGAGCTTGATTACCTTCGCTCCATCCGCTTTATAAAGGACGACTATGTCGAGTTTTTGAGACTGTGGCGCCCGATCAGGGACTATGTGACCGTTTCGCGCGGCGACGACGGAGAACTCAGCGTCGTGGTGGACGGCCCCCTGTTCTCCGCTATGCAGTTTGAAATCTTTTTGCTCGAAATTATAAACGAGGTTTATTTCAGAATGAACTTCGATTATGAAAAGCTCAGAAAATCCGCCGAGGAGAAGCTTGATGAAAAAATCAAGGCTCTGAATGACGGTACATACACCTTCAGGTTCGCGGAGTTCGGCTGCCGCAGACGTCTCTCGCGCGAGTGGGAGGATGTCGTCGTCAGAAGGCTCGCGCTCGAAACCGATAAATGCGTCGGAACCTCGAACGTGTACCTCGCGATGAAGTACGACCTCACTCCGATAGGCACCTACGCTCACGAGTACGTGCAGATGTATCAGGGAATAGACAAGGTTCCGCTCGCGTACACGAATTATTACGCGATGAAGGACTGGTACGCGGAGTACGACGGAGACAACGGCACCGCGCTCACAGACACTATCACGACCGACCTGTTTTTGCTCGATTTCACCCGCTCGATGGTCAACAACTACTCGGGCGTCCGTCACGATTCGGGCGACCCCTACGAGTGGGGCGAAAAGCTTATCAGACACTACGAGAGCTACGGCGTTGACCCGAAATCAAAGCTTTTGCTCTTCTCGGACAGCCTTGATTTTGACAGAGCGCAGAAGCTCTTCGACCACTTCAAGGACAGAACGAGGGTGAGCTTCGGAATCGGCACCTTCTGCTCAAACGACACCTGCGAAAAGGCGCTCAACATCGTCATCAAGCTCCAGTACGTCAACGGCAGACCCGTCGCGAAGCTCTCCGACGACGTCGGCAAGGCTATGTGCAGGGACGAAGAGTACCTCGATTACCTCAAGCGCTCGGTCGAGTTCAGACTTAACAGAGAAAAGTAGGGTGAGTTTTTGAGAAAAAGTTATACCTACGCGGGGATCACGGTTTTGATTTGGTCGACCCTCGCGACTGTAGTTAAGCTGGCGCTCGCCGATATACCCCCGCTCGAGGCGCTCGCCGTCAGCAGCGGTCTCGCCTTTGTGTTTCTTTTGGTTCTGAATATTTTTAACGGCTCGCTCAGGGAGATGAAGGGCTGCGGCTTCAAGGATTTTCTGATGATGGCGGGACTCGGGTTTCTCGGACTGTTTTTGTACTCGGCGCTTTACTATTTCGCGATTGACCGCCTCGGTTCACAGGAGGCTTGCATACTGAATTATCTGTGGCCGATTATGATTATAGTTTTTGCCTGCGTGATTTTGAAGGAAAAGCTGACGGCGCTAAAGCTTGTCGCCGTTGGGATGTCGTTTTCGGGAATCGTTGTGCTCACGCTCGGGAAAGGCGGCGCTCCTTCGCCCGACCGTATAATAGGGATTGCCGCCTGCATTGCCGCGGCGGTGTGCTACGGGCTTTTTTCGGTTCTTAACAAAAGGCACAGTATGAATCAGAACGTCACAATGATGTGGGCTTGGTTTACGACCTCGGTATGCGCCTTCGCGGCGAGCCTGATTTTTGAAAAAATGACGCCGATCGTCGGCGTTCAATGGCTCGGAATGACGTGGCTCGGAGTTGTTGTCAACGCGGTGGCGTATCTGCTTTGGGCGATCGCCCTGAAAAACGCGGACGACTCGGCGAAGGTCGCGAATCTCGCTTACCTTGTGCCGTTTCTTTCGATTATCCTTTCAGCCGTTGTGCTCGGGGAAAAGCTTACGATCAACGCGGTGTTCGCTCTGCTTTTGATTGTCGGGGGAATACTCCTGCAGAGCTTCGGCTTTAGTAAAGGAAAGAGGGGAAAAGCGATGAAAAAAATAGAGTCCTTCGAGGTCGTTACGCTTTATGAAAACGGGATGAGGTTTTCTTCGGTTTACGAGATTGTGCCGCGCAAAGAGAAAGCCGAGGTCTCGAAGTACGAAAAGAGATATTCGGGAGAAAAGGATGAGCGCGTCCTCGTTAAGCGCGCCGAGATAAGCGCCGACGAAGCGTTGGAGCTGCTCAACGACTGCGGGCTTCTTTCGTGGAACGGATTTTGCGGCGCCCACCCTCGCGGAGTCAGGGACGGTATCGCGTTCAGGCTGGAGGCGAAAGTCAACGGCGGCGAGATGATACACGCGGACGGCTCGCAGAATTTCCCGAAGAACTACAGGACTTTCAGAGACGGGCTGTATCAGATCCTTTTTAAAAATGAATAGCTTTTTATTGGAATTTTTGAAAAATCCGTTTTTCTTCAGAAAAACTTCAGATTGATAAGGTATTATATAATAAAAACACGGAAAAAAGCGTGAATCCCCAGAGGGATAATCCGCTTTCTGCTACCTTATCAGCCCACGATAAGGTTGAATTCTAGCAGCTTTATGTGGGCGGAAAGGCTTTGGTAATCATTATGAACCTATTAAAGAGAATTATAAGCGTCGGACTTTCGGCGTCTGTGCTTGCGGGCGTTTTTGTTCCCGCCGCTGTGAGCGCTTCGGCGAAGGACACAAGCTCGGTTATTTATGATTTTAACGGGGACAAGGTAAGCGACGAGAAGGATGTTGAGGATATCATATCCTTTAATAAAAAGACCTATGCTCCGATTTTGCAGGAAATGCTGTACGGCGGATTGGAGTCAACCGATTTCGATACCTCGAAGGCGGACGGTATTCCGAGGTATTTTCTGACAAATATCGACGAGTGCACGACTCCGAGATTGCAGAAGCCTATCGGCGATTGCTGGGCTCAGGCATCGATCGGTATGATCGAGAGCTCCGCGCTCAAGGCAAAGCACCGTCTCAAAAATCCGAACGGCGAAATCGACAGCAGGGCTTTTTCGGAGCCCGTCCTCAGCGGACTGTCGAACGAGGTGTTGTATTCGCCGAGAGCGACAGCGTGGTTCCTGGGCGAGCCGCTTTCGCAGAAGGAGACCTCCACTCAGGTCGGAGAGGGTACCGACTACCCAGACAACGGAATCGACCGTTTTGTTGACGGCGGAATGAACGCTTTCTGTGAAACGCTGTTTACCGCGTGGAGAAGCGTGTTCGACGAGAGCCAGTTCCCGCATTTCCCGAACGGCTGGGACGCCACCTTGAAAAACCTCAACAGCAACAAGGATTGGTTCCTTCCCGATAACCTCAGCGGAAAGTCCTTCAGCAAGGCTCCGAGGGTTACCGACTGCCTGTACCTGCCGTCAGCCTCGGAATTTACATTTACAGAGAACAAGGAACGCGTCTGGAAAAAGTGCGATACAAAGGCCAGAAGTATTATCAAGCAGGCGCTTATCGATTACGGCGCGGTGCAGATGTCGTCGGATTCGGCTGATGAAAAATTCAGCGCGATGTACAGCGACAAGGAGAAGAGCTTGGCGGGTCATACCCTCCTGATTGTTGGCTGGGATGACAATTACCCGAAGGATAATTACAAGGGCAAAAGCAAAACTTCCCCGACCGAGGACGGCGCGTGGCTCGTCAAGAACACGTTCGGCAGCTACGACTATATGAAATCCGCTTTCAGAAACTGGGATATTGACCGCGAGGGAATTTACGGTATGACCTACGAGGAGACCCAAGCCTTCCTCAAGGAAAAGAACACCACGCTTGAGGAGCAGCTTAAAAGCAATCCCTTGGCTCAGAATAAATACGCCTACGAAACGGGTATCCGCGACGAGAATGACAGGGGTACGGGCTTCTACTGGGTTTATTATTGCGACAAGACCGTCTGCGCTCACGCTGTTTATAACGTCGACATTCCCGATGACGGCTACGATTATGACAACAACTACCAGTATGATTACTCCGTAAGCTATGACGACATAAGACTGTCCCTCAGAACGGCGGACAAGGATACACTCGTCAGCAACGTGTTCACTTCAAAGGGCGACGAAAAGCTCAAGGCTTTCTCCGCTTATACGAACGCCACCGACTCAGTTGTGAAAACCTGGATTTATCTTCTTGACGGCTCGGAGAGCAATCCCACGGAGGGTGAGCTCGTTTACTCGACCGAGGACAAGGTGAAATTCGCGGGCTTCCACACGATCAGGCTAAACAAGGAAATCGACCTCGCAAAGGGTCAGAAATTCGCGGTTGTGCAGAATATCAGGTCTTACGACAAAAGTACGGACGCGGAGGTTTCCTTCCTCAACCTCGAGACTATCATAGATAACAGTAAGGTTTTTGTAAGTCCCGTAAAGAATACCGTTATTTGCAACGACGGCGAGACCTTCGTAAGACTCGACGGCAGCTGGACGACTCCGAAGGAGCTCGACAAAAACCTCGAAATCGCAAGCATAGTAAACTTCGGAAACGCGAAAATCAAGGCGTTCACAGTAAACAGCTCTGAACAGCCGACCGAGGAGGCGACGGATTATCCGACCACACCGCTCCCGACTCAGGCGGAGTATGTTCCTCCCACGGAAACGACCGAGCCTGCCGAGACTGCTCCCTCAACGGCGGCTGAGCCTTCAACAACAGTGACTGAGCCCTCGACAGCGGCGACGGAGTCGATTGCCACCGAGTCTCAGCCGACGACTTCCGCGACTGAACCCTCGACAGCGGCGACGGAGCCGATTGCCACCGAGCCTCAGCCGACAACTTCCGCGACTGAGCCCTCGGAGAAGAAGGCTAACCCCGTAAGCGTGACGGTAAAGTCAAAAACCGTCAAAGCGAAGGCTCTCAGGAAAAAGGCTCAGAAAGTTAACGCTGTTACCGTAAAGAACGCTCAGGGTAAGGTTGCTTTTAAACTTTCCTCTGTTCCGAAAAAGCTCAAAAAGATCGTGAAGATAAGCTCAAAGGGCGTAATTACGATAAACAAGTGGAAAAAGGCGAAGAAGGGTTCCTTTAACATCAAAATAAAAATTACCGCCAAGGGCAACTCCGAATACAAATCAAGGACAGTTACCAAGACGGTTAAAATAAAGATCAAGTAATATTAAGAGGCAGCCGACCGGCTGCCTCTTGTTCGTGCTATTTAGTTTCGAGATACCCCGTACCCTTGCAGTAGGGGCAGGTTGTGTACAGTGTTCCGTGGCATACGGTGCAGGGAAGGTATACCGTCTGTCCTGTGGTCTCGTCGATCGTTACGTAGCTTCCGCCTCTGCCGCCGCAGGCTGTGCAGAACGCTCTGCCTGTTCCGTTGCAGTAGGCGCAGGCGGTTTTCTTTGTCTCTGAGGCGGGCTTTTCGGTGACCGCCATGGTCTTTTTCTTTGCCTTTGCCTTTGTGGTGATCATCACCCTGACGGTCTTTGTGATTGTTTTAGCGCTGTAGGAGCTGTCTCCCGCGGCCTTTATTTTCAGCTTGATTTTGTAGGTCTTTTTGGCGTAGGAGCCTTTTTTGAAGGTCACTGCGCCGGTTGCGGAGTTTACCTTGATTTTCTTGTAGATTGAGGCTGATGTGCCCTTTTTTACTTTTTTGATTGTTACCTTGCCCTTGGCTGAGCTGATTTTTACGGGCTTTACGGTCTTTTGGGACTTTTTAAGGGCGCTTGCGGCGAGTCTCTTTTCGCTTACGGTCAGCTTTATCGGGTTCGGTGACTTTGACTTTGAGACGGGCTTCTTTGACGACCATTCGCCTGTGAAGTTTCTCTTGCCCTGATTGTTTTCGGAGTCAGCCCACCTTGTGACCGTGAACGAGACGTTTTCGACCTTTAAGTCCTCGGACTGATTGAGAGCCGCGTCCCAGTCAGGCTGAGTCGAGCCGTTGGGCATTCTCACGAATACGACGTTGTCGCACAGCTTGTTGAATACGATCGTTTCGGCGTTTTTGCCGCCGTTTACCCAGTGGCCTTCTTCGCCCTCGGACCATGTCCACGCGAACCATACGGGGTTATCGACCGACGCTACTCCCGGGTGAAAATACACGGTTTTTGTGCCCTCCGCCGCGGTTGCGGACACAGCCGTAAGCGCGCAGATAAGCATAAGCGCCGCCAGAAACGCGCTCAATGTTCTTTTTATCATATTGTCCTCCTGTGTTGTAAAAATGTGTTGAAGCTTACACATTATTATACCATAATACGGTAAAAAATACTTACCAAAGTTTGATTGTGAACTTTGTCTGTTTTGTATAGAAAAGTGTCGGAGAGCTTGCAGAGAAAAAATCAGCCCCTCATAAAAGGGGCTGAAAAGTATTATAATGTGTCCTTGTACGCCTTGCCTGTGTTCTCAAAGCCGCTCATCTTCGCGAGATATTTCTGGATGCAGGTCGCGTCCTTGATGTCGACTCTTCCGTTCGCGTTAGTATCGGCGAGAAGCTCGGCTGTCTCGGAAAGCGTCTCGAGATTCGCCAGCACCTTCTGAATCAGAGTCGCGTCCTTGATGCTGATGGTTTTGTCCTCGTTTACGTCGCCGACCAAGCCGTCGATTGTTTTCTCGGTGACTGTCGGAGCGTCGGTTGTTGTTTCGGTTGCGGTTGTAGTGGGAGGAGGTGTTGTCGCCTGTGTCGGAGCCTCGGTGGGATTCGGTCTTACGGGGGTGTAATCCTCAAATTTGTTGCCCGCCTTGAAGAGCTTTGTTTTTCCGTCGAGGGGAAGTCCCGGCTCCTTGTGCGCGGGATAGCGGTTCTTGGATTCCTCAAGCTCCGTCTCGGTGAAGATTACGGAGCCGTCCGCGAGCTCCTCGGGAACGTCTATTACGTAATAGCCTGTCGCGCTGTCGAGCGTCATTGCTTTTCCCGGCCATTTGCCGTTGTTCAGCGACGCTGAGTAGATGTACGCGTAAACCTTTGACCACTTGTAGGATGAGTTGTCAAAATAAATGCGCTGCCTGGCGTTCGGGTCTTCCTTTGTGTAGGTGAAGGTCTGAACCGGGCTCCACTCCTTGCCGTCTGTTGCCTTTACGCTGATTTTGGTGGACGCGCCGTAGTCAACGTCCTTGCCGATTGTGATGACCTGACCGTTTTTATAGTCGGTGAAGGCGCCGCCGTCGATTGAGTACTGGGCAGAGGTCGCGTTTTCAAAGGTGAGCGTGACCTTCATTGTTTCCGTCTTATATGTTGTGGAGGGAGTAGCCGAGGCTGAGGGACCCGCGGGCTCAGTGCTGTAGAATACCGCGATTCCCTTGCTTCCGAGCGTACCTGTGATCGTTTCGCTTGTTACCGTCCATTTGCTGCCCGTGACCTCGTCGGTGTAGGTGCCGGGTCTTACGAGACAGTCGGCGTTGGGGACGGTCTTTTTGCCGCCCGAGCCGTTCGCGGCAACGATCACCGCGCCGCCGTCACGGCATACTACGTCGCAGCCGTCGCCTGTGGTGTAGCTTTCTCTTCTGCCGACAAGCGCGTTCTTGAAGTGGTTTACGGCGGATACTTCCTTTGATTTATAGTGAGTGCTGCCCTTGCTGCCCGCGTAGATGTTTTCTCTGTCGGTTGAGTTGGGTCTTGAGAGGTAGAGCGCCTGCGCGTCGACTCTTGAGCCGAGCAGAGCGTAGGAGCGGTCGATTACATCCTGACTGAGATATTTTGTCCAGCCGCCGTCATTCGGGTCGTTGGAGAAGGTGTCGTGGCTTTCGCCCCAGTAGACGAGCTTTGTGCCGTCGATACCCTGCTTTTTCCAGTGGGAGCTGTTTGTTACGACCTTGCCGTCTCTCATTCCGCCTGTGGATTCTCCGCTGTAGTTACAGTCGCTTATGCTGATGTACTTTGTGTATTCCTTTAGTACGTCGGCTGCCTTTCCGCCCGGGTTGTCGAGAATCTCGCCGTATGACCAGAGTCCGACCTCCTTGACCATTTTGAAGAAGTTGTCGCCCTCGGCGGGTGTGCCGATGTGCTTTGCCGCGTCAAAACGGAAGCCCGACACGCCTATGCTCTTGAGGTCGTTGAGGTATTTCTTTACGGCGCTCTGAACATAGCTGTTCTCGGTCGCGAGGTCCTGCATTCCGATGTCGCCGTGTGTGACCTGATAGCGGTCGCCCCAGTTTGTGACCTTGCCCATTGTGTGCCAGTACTTGCCGTCACGAAGGTCGTCCTGGATTTTGCCGTGGTCGCCCGTGAGGTGGTTCGCGACGATGTCGACGATGATTTTGATTCCGTACTTCTTAGCCTCGGTGCAGAGGGCTTGAAGCTCGTTTTTGCCGCCGAGGTTGTTGCCGCTGATGTAGAAGCCGCGCGGCTGGTACAGCCAGTACCATTTTCCGTCGGTGTCGGCGGGCTGGGCGGGCGAGGTCTGAATCGTCTTGAAGCCCGCTTCGGCTATGCTTTTGAGTTCGTTTTTGATGTCGGTGTATTTCCAGTTGAAGCACTGGAGGATGTTGCCTTCCTCGATTTTGTCAGGCAGTCCGTAATCCGCGCCTGTCTCTGTTTTAGAGGTGTCCGCGGCGGAGGTCTGGATCACTCCGAATACGCAGCCTGAGATCATGATGCAAATGCAGAGCAACAATCCCGTAATCCTTTTTGTCATTTTTCTCAACTCCTAAATCTTGCAGGTTTATCATTAATTGCCAACATATTCATTGTACCAAAACGCGGGGATAAATTCAATGAGCGTATTGCACAATACAATTGATAATAATATTGCCGTTCTATGGAAAACGCTAATCGCGCCCGAGGGTTGAGACCGCATTCCGCCGCGGACGCGGGAAAGCCGATTGTAAGGCTGCGCGCCCGCGGGGTTTTATAAGCTGTTTTTCAAAAAAGTATTGACTTTTATTCTGTTGATAATGTACAATAAAATTACTAAAAAATCCCTTGATAAAGGCGTTTTATTATAAAAAGTCATCAAAGGATTTTCGGCGATCGCTCTGACGCTTTGTCTGCTTTTGGGTTCAGAGTCGTGTCCGACTCGGACGGCAATAACGAAAGGAGCGTAACCAAATGAAAGAATACACGGCACCCGAAATGGAAGTCATAAAATACAACGACGAGGATATTCTTTTAATAAGTGACGATAACTTTTCCGTAAATCTTTATGAAATACAATAAGACAGCTAAGAGGTAAAGTAATGCCCGAATACAGTGAACAGGATTTGAAATACGCCGCTGAACTTCGTGAGGAGATTCACAGGGAAGCGCTTGGAATTGTACAAAAAACGCGCCCCGACGTGACGGAAGTGATCGACCGCCATACTGTCGAGGACTATTTTCAGGAGATGTGGGATTACCCCGGGGTTTGGTACACGGTTGTGGCTGTTCCTTACGGCCACAACAGCCGAAAGGCGCTTGTTGACACGATTGTGCGTAACACGCTCTCGGGGCAGGCTTTTGAGCCTGAACCCTTGGACACACGGGAAGATCGGGAAATGGACAAAGCCGAGCAAAGGCGAAGGATACAGGCAAAGCAGCTTGACTCAAAGCCCGCCGGCTACCGCAAGCTGTTTACTGTGGAGCTCGACCGAAAAAAACACGTTTTCTGCGCTGTCGGAGTGGATTCGGACGGCAGGTATATTCTTGAGCGATTTGAGGAGTATGGTCTCGGTGACTCCGTCGGCTCCGTGGGGGAGTATTTCGTTCTGACCGATTTGGAGTACTGCCGCTACCTGCGGCTGGCGCTTTTGAACGGACAGCTTACCGAGGATGAATATGACAGGCTCAACACCCGCAAAAAGAAAGAGTCGAAGTTTGAGGATCCCGTCCGAAAGCTTTTATCCGAGTACCCCGAGCTTGTTTTGGACTACCGCGTTGTCAGGGAGCGTTACTGCGGTTACGAATCGCACCGCAGAGCGCTCAAGTCGGCTTTCACCACAATCGACGGGGATTGGGACGGCGACCCCGATAACGCCGAGGGGAAGAGTATTGCCGCAGAGGAGCTTTTTTCGTCGGATTATCAAAAGGGAAGGCTTAACTACAGAAAAGCGTTTTTGCATCCGCCGCACAATAACAGCTACACGGGCAAGGACTTTGTCCGCTTTAACGCCGCCCTCTTTCCGAACGGAACTGACGGGCTTGAGGTTTTTGAATGGACTACCGACTGGTCGGATTATTTCGACGACGGTCACGAGTGGTGGGGAACTCTGTGCCTGACGGTTTATGACAAAACGCTCGACCGCTTTGTTGTGATAATGGCGTCGGCTACGGATTGAATTTATAAATCGTCGCGCAAAATGACCGATAATCGGGGATGATACGCTTCGTGTCATTGACGTGACGGAGCGATTCTTTACTTTTTTAAGCCTATCTGTTACTTTCAAAGCATAAACAGACGAAAGGACAGATAATTATGAAAGCTAAAAGAGATTTGTTTTTCGGCGTCGGCTTGATTGCCGCGTTTGTATTGTGGACGCTTCTGATTATGAGCGTTGATGTTCAGAACGTCGGTCAGCGCTCAACGGCGGTCGGGCTCGCGGCGTTCAATCTTTGGTTTCACGGGATAACAGGCGCGAATATGCGGCTGTACACGGTTACCGACTGGCTGGGGCTCGTGCCGATTGCCGTATGTATGGGGTTCGGCGTTCTCGGTCTTACTCAATTGATACGCCGTAAAAGCTTGTTCAGGGTCGACCCTGATATTATACTTCTGGGAGTATATTATATTTTGGTGATTATCGGGTATCTGATATTTGAAATGTTCCCGATTAACTACAGACCGATTCTGATAGACGGATTTTTGGAGGCGTCCTACCCGTCCTCAACTACGCTTTTGGTGTTGTCGGTAATGCCGACTCTGGTTTTGCAAGTCAAAAGACGGAGCAAAGGCTCAGCCGCAAGATATGCCGTGTGTGTCTTTTCGGTTTTGTTTTCGGCGTTTATGGTTGTCGGACGATTGGTGGCGGGTGTGCACTGGGCTACGGATATAATAGGCTCAGTTTTGCTTAGCTTCGGGCTTTTTGAGCTGTATCGCGCCGCCGTGACGCTTACGGACAAGAGGAAAGAAAATGGAATTTAACGAAAAAATGCAGGAGCTCAGAAAAAGCAAGGGGCTTACTCAGGAGGAGCTCGCAAAGGAGCTTTTTGTATCGAGGACGGCAGTTTCAAAATGGGAATCGGGACGGGGCTATCCGAGTGTTGATTCTTTAAAAGAAATATCACGCTTTTTTCGGGTGTCGGTTGACGAGCTTATTTGTCCCGACGAGATTATCACCGCGGCTGAAAATGAAAAGCGTGAAGCAATCGGCAGGTATACCGCGCTGATTTGCGGCTTGCTCGATGTTCTGACGGTGCTTTTGATGTTCATACCCGTGTTCGGCAACGGCAAGGGCTCGCCCGCCGTGACGCCGACGGGGCTTACGGATGCGGCTTTATGGATCGTGCTTGTGTATGTCGCGGTAATCGGCGTAATGGTGATAAACGGAATTTGTACGGTAATCATCAGCCGATTTGATAAGCCTGTCCTGAAAAAGCATATGATTGTTACGGGCGCGGCGCTGTCGGTGCTCGCTGTGTTTTTGTTCATCGTAACAAGACAGCCCTACGCGGGGATAATGTGCTTTTCGATACTGATTATCAAGGGGTATCTGATATTGAGGAGCCATACGTAAAGACAGGGGAATTACAAGCAGTCTATATAAGCGTAACGGAAAGAGGCCGACCCAAGGGTCAGCCTAAAATTCGTTTATTGAAAAAACAAGGGTCGGCTCGTTTGAGTCAACCCTTTTAACCGGTTCGAGTGTTCATAACGAAATTTTTTTATTTTTTTTGCACCCAAATACAATTAAAAGCTGTTATTATATACAGAAGCGCTTCAAAACAAAGCAAAGGGGATGAATCGAATGAAGGACAGGCTTGTTGAAAAGCTGAAAAAACACGACGAAAAAGCGTTGACGCAGATCATTGAGCAGTATTCGAAGTTTGCGGCCTCCATCATATATAACACATCCAAAGGAAGTCTCACGAAGGAAGATATCGAGGAAGTTACTGCCGATGTGTTTGTAACGCTGTGGAACAACGCAGAAAAGGTGCAGGAGGGCAAGCTCAAGGGTTATCTTTGCAGCATTGCCAAAACACGCGCATTGAATAAGATTAAGAGCTTACATAATAACACAGTCCTCAACATTGATGATTACGATCCCGAAGACGATTTTTCGATTGCGGACGAAACGGAAAAGAAGGACATCCACCGTGAACTGCGCGAGGTTATTTCGGAGATACCGTTGCCCGACAGAGAGATATTGATAAGGCATTATTATTACGATCAAACTGTTTCTCAGATTTCCGGTGAAATGGACATCAATATCGAAACGGTCAAATCCAAGCTAAGACGGACGCGCGAAAAAATCAAAGCAAAACTGATTGAAAGGAGTTACGCGATATGAAAACAACATTCAAGACAGTTTTCACCGAGTTAGACGATGAACTGATGGAGCTTGATATTCAGGATAATTCACCTGATATCGACATCGACAAAATAAAAAGTGAGGTAATTATGAAAATCAACAGCGAAAAAAGCTCAAAAAATAAATTCAGCAAAAAAATTGTCGTTATGCTTTTGGCGGCGGTCATCCTCGTAGGAGGAACGATCGGAGCTTTTGCGACAGGCAGTGTGCAGGCAGTTTTCGGCAGTATCTTTCAGAACAGCGACGGAATGAACGAGCTCGGCCTTTTTGACGGCGGCAATGTGGAGGTAAAGTCTGAGGACAACAGCCTTGACATTAAGCTGCTCGGTATCACGGGCGACGGCGAAAAGCTCTGCTCCGCCATTGAGATCACCAAAAAGGACGGCAGTCCCGTTATTGACAAGGATTACTCCTACCCCTCCAACAGAGAACCCTTTGACGGCTCGTCATGGAAGGTGACGGTCAACAGCGGAGATGAAGCCAAAAGCGCAATGCATTCGCCGCAATATTACCTTTCCGACGACAACAAAACGCTGACGATCTATCTGTTTACGACCACCGCCTCAGATTCAGACGACAGCTTGCAGGACAGCAGGATGACTTTTGTCAGCAAGCAGTTCCATGTGAACAAAGTAACCAACGAGTTAGCCTCCGTCAAGCTTCCGGGTCAGATGGATCCGATCTTTGACGAGTTGAAAACTAATGATGAGTTAACCTCGGACGACGTTCTGTTTGACCAAGAGGAGCTTGCCAAAAAGCGCAGCGCATTAGGATTGAAGGAGGAGGACTTCACTACGATCGACTACAAGGGCACACGCATTTATTGTCAGGCGGAGCTAAAGACGTTTGAGCTTCCCTTTACCATCAGCTACGACCTCAACTACCGTACCGACAAATTTATCGAGAAAGACCTCAGCGCACAGAACGCTCCCGAGGTCGTAGTAAAAAACACGCGTAACGCCAAGATGACCGTTTCTCCGTTTAGTATCTACCTGTCCGGCGAGTGCGACGCCGATAATCCCGATTCCCCCGGTGAGGACGGACTTGATAAGTGCTTTATGCTCCCGAAATGGGACGATACCAGCAAGGTTACCCTTACCGACGGCACGGTTTATTATCTGTTCGCAAACGAAGGCGGAGAGCAGCGTACAGATGAAAACGGCGTCTATCATACGACGCTGCATCTCAAATACTCCACGGTGATCGGACCGCCTCTCGAACCCGAAAACATCTTTGTCAACATCAAGGATATTCAATCCGTCGTTATCAACGGAGATACGGTTTACGAAAAGTAATCTTGCGATACAATCAAACAGTCCTCTGCTGTGTTCCTGCCGCAGAGGGCTGTTTTATGTTTTTTGACGAGCATCAATCACCTTATAAAAGAAAATGAGCGTTCATAACATAATCCGTTATGAACACTCATACTGGTTGCGGAGGCTGGACTTGAACCAACGACCTTCGGGTTATGAGCCCGACGAGCTACCAACTGCTCCACTCCGCGGTATTTGCTTTTCAGTGTTTATATTATAGCGCGTTTTGTCTACTTTGTCAAGGGGTAATGTTATTTTCTTTCAATATTTGAAAAAAGTTCTAATTTTTGTAGATTAAAATTGATTTTTTGTGCCTTTGTGTGTTATACTGATTTAGTATATTAATTATGGAGTGATTCATATGTGCAAAGATTGTAAGGGAAAGCCTTATTATATTTCAACCGCGATCGCGTATACCTCGCGTAAGCCTCATATCGGCAACAGCTATGAGATTGTTCTTACCGACGCTATCGCGCGTTATAAGCGTATGCTCGGGTACGACGTCTACTTCCAGACGGGTACAGACGAGCATGGTCAGAAGATTGAGATGTACGCCCAGTCAGAGGGCTGTACCCCCAAGGAGTATGTAGACAGGGTGGCGGGCGAAATCCGCGATATCTGCGACGTGCTCAACACCTCATACGACTATTTTATCCGCACGACCGACGCCGACCACGAGAGAGTTGTGCAGAAGATTTTCAAAAAGCTGTACGAGCAGGGAGATATCTACAAGGGCAGCTACGAGGGACTTTACTGTACGCCTTGCGAGAGCTTCTGGACAGAGAGCCAGCTCGTCGACGGCAAGTGCCCCGACTGCGGCCGCGAGGTCAAGGCGGCGAAGGAGGAGGCTTACTTCTTAAAGCTCTCCAAATATCAGAAGCAGCTCGAGGAGTATATCGAGTCACACCCCGACTTTATCTATCCCGAAAGCCGCAAGAAGGAAATGCTCAACAACTTCATCAAGCCCGGGCTTCAGGATTTGTGCGTGTCCCGAACAAGCTTCAAGTGGGGCGTGCCTGTTGACTTTGACGACAAGCACGTTGTGTATGTCTGGATCGACGCGCTCTCTAACTATATCACCTCGCTCGGATATGACCCCGACGGAAGCGGCGAGAAGTACAAGAAATTCTGGCCCGCCGACGTTCATATAATCGGAAAGGATATCGTGCGCTTCCATACGATTTACTGGCCGATTATGCTTATGGCTCTCGGCGAGCCCCTTCCGAAGCAGGTCTACGGTCATCCGTGGCTTTTGTTCGGTGAGGACAAAATGAGCAAGAGCCGAGGAAATGTCATTTACGCCGACGAGCTCGTTAAGCTTATCGGTGTCGACGCGGTGCGCTACTATTTGCTCTCCGAAATGCCCTTCGCGAGCGACGGCTCGATTACGTACGAGACGATTATCGAGAGGTTTAATTCGGACCTCGCGAATACTCTCGGCAACCTTGTGAACCGCACGATCGCTATGAACAACAAGTATTTCGGCGGCGTTGTGCAGGAGCCCTGCGCGAAGGAGGAGCTTGACTCTGAGCTTGAGCAGTTCTGCTATGATACGATAAAGAAGGTTGACGACTGTATAAACAGCTTCCACATCAGCGACGCGGTCGAGGCGGTTATGAACCTCGCCAAGCGCTGCAACAAATATATCGACGAGACTACCCCGTGGGTTCTCGCCAAGGACGAGAGCCTTAAGCCGAGACTCGGTACTGTGCTTTATAATCTGCTTGAGGCAATCAGATACATTGCGGTGCTTATCGCTCCGTTTATGCCCGATACCGCGAAGAATATTCTGAGTCAGATCAACTGCGGAGAGGCTTCGTATGATTCGCTTGAGAAATTCGGCGCTTACGCTGCGGGTACAAAGCTTGAAAACCCGACTCCGCTCTTTGTACGCATCGACC
The DNA here is from genome assembly GCA_017384945.1 of Ruminococcus sp. GTDB lineage: Bacteria > Bacillota > Clostridia > Oscillospirales > Acutalibacteraceae > Ruminococcoides. The sequence goes on from JAFNSO010000018.1 coordinate 39,022, forward strand.
CCGACAAGCTCTATAAGGAGATCGAGGATATGCAGAAGAAGAGCGCCGAGGCGGAGAAGAGCATTGAGGAGGTAGAGGAGCTCGAGTCCATCGCCCCCGAGATTTCGATCGACGATTTCTCGAAGTCCGACATCCGCGTCGGTAAGGTTCTCGCCTGCGAAAAGGTAAAGAAATCAAAGAAGCTTCTCAAGTTTTCAATCGACGACGGTATGGGCGGAAGAACTATCGTCAGCGGTATAGCTCAGTATTATTCACCCGAGGAGCTCGTCGGCAAGAAGGTACTGTTTGTCGCGAACTTAAAGCCCGTCAAGCTCTGCGGAGTTGAGAGTCAGGGAATGATTCTTTCGGCGGAAAAGGGCGACAGCTTGACCCTGATTACGGTTGATGACAAGATTGAGAACGGAAGTAAGATCGTTTGATTTGGCACCCCGTCGAGGGGGATATCGTCAGTAAGACGGATGTGCGCTGAGTTTATTTGAGAAGATGAACGATACCTCCCGCAGCAGACCTTGATAGGGAGCGTAGGTGCGGGGGATATCGTCAGTAAGACGGAGGTACACTGAGTTTGACGAGGAAATATAAAATATGTGACGCTCATTGTCATTATGACGACGCCTGGTTTGACGAGGATAGGAAGGAGCTGCTTTCCTCCTTGCCCGAAAGCGGAGTGGAGCTTGTGGTAAGCAACGCGGTGGATATAAAATCAGCTCTCGTAAATCAGGGCTACGCGGAAAAATATCCGCATATATATTTCACGGCGGGCTTTCACCCCGAAAACCTTGAAAACCTGCCGTCCGATTATCTCGACGGCGTTGCTGAGCTTTTGAAGCACCCGAAATGCGTCGCGCTCGGTGAAATCGGACTCGACTACCACTGGGACATCCCGCGTGATTTGCAGAAAAGGGTCTTTGAGGAACAGCTCCTTCTGAGCAGGGAGCTCGACGTTCCCGTTGTTATTCACGACAGGGAGGCTCACGGCGACACGATGGATTTACTCAGAAAATATAAGCCGAAGGGTCTTATGCACTGCTTCAGCGGCAGCGTTGAGTTTATGCGCGAGGTTATGAGGCTCGGTATGAGCATAAGCCTCGGCGGAGTCGTGACTTTTAAAAACGCGCGCCACAGCGTTGACTGCGCGAGAGAGGTTCCGATTGACAGACTCCTGCTCGAGACCGACGCGCCGTATCTCAGCCCTGTTCCGAACAGGGGCAAGCGCAACGACAGCAGAAATATTGTCTTCGTGGCTGAGAGAATCGCGGAAATCCGAGGAATGGATACGCAGGAGCTGTTGAATATTACCGCTGAAAACACCAAAAGACTGTACGGTATTGAGGACTAGAATATGAAACGCTTTTTATCAATCGTTTTGACCGCGGCTTTGCTCTGCTCCGCGTTATGCGCCTGCGGAAATTCAAAGAACGGTCATAAAATAAAAATCACAGACGAGTTTATGGCTGAAAAGCTTACCGTCACGTTTTTCAGCACCGAGAACAACGAAAAGGAAACCGTCACTCCCGAAAAGGGCGAAAAGACCGACGATTATCAGGAGTATTTTTGCTCGGGAGATACGGATAAATACGACAGAATGTACATCACGAGCGACGACGAGGACAGTGTTGAGCTCGCGTTCAACGACTATGTTTCGGGATGGAATATCGGCAGCAAGGGAGCTTGCCCGATCGGGACGGAAAAGCCCGATTACGAAATAAAAACATTCAAGTATTCAAAGACCGAAAAGGATGTTTATATCTGGACTCCGTCCGATTACGATAAGAAATCGAAGGAAAAGTATTCCGTCATTTATATGACCGACGGTCAGAATCTTTTTGAGCAGACGGCTACTCAGTTCGGCTCGTGGGGAGCCGCCGAGAGCGTTCAGGCTATGATGGAAAACAGCAAGAACAAGGCGATCGTTGTCGGAATTGACGACAGTACCTCCAACCGAGACAGCGAGCTTACTCCCGACATCGGCAATATTGCCGAGCTTGCGGACAAGAGCAACTACGAAAACGGTACGGGCAAGTATTACTCGGACTTCGTGATGAACACGGTCGTGCCTTATGTTGAAAAGAATTACAACGTTTATACCGACCCCGAGCATAACGCGGTCTGCGGAAGCTCCTCGGGCGGTATCGAGTGCTTTTACATCGGAATTGAGCACCCCGAAAAGTTCGGGACAATCGGCGCGCTGTCGCCCGCCTTCGGGCTGTACGACAACACCACGTGGCTCAATTATCTCAAATCGAAAAAGTTCAAGACTTATCCGAGGGTGTATATATATAACGGCGGCGCCGACGAGCTCGAAAAATTCCTGCTCATAGGAGCTAAGAGTATGCCCGAAAATCTTGAGAAAATAAACTATCCAAAAGACAAAATAACCTTCAAATACTACGAAAAGGGTATGCACAACGAGGCGTACTGGCGGGCGGTTTTCCCCGAGTTTTTGAAGCTTATGTTTGATAAGGACAAGTAAAATACCGACCTTTTACGGTTGGCTTATTATAAGGAGGCTAAATTATGATTTTAGTAAACACACCAACAATTCCGGGAAGAGAGTTTACGGCTCTCGGTCTCGTAACAGGAAACACAGTTCAGTCCAAGAACGCGTTCAAGGATATCGGCGCGGGCTTTAAGAGCATGGTAGGCGGCGAGCTTGTTTCCTACACAAAGATGCTTACGGAAGCTCGCGAAAAGGCGCTCCAGAGAATGATGTCTCAGGCTCAGCAGATGGGCGCAGACGCTGTTGTAAACGTCAAGTTCTCAAGCGCGTCTATTATGGACGGCGCGGCTGAGATCCTGGCAAGCGGTACAGCAGTAAAGTTTAATTGATTTTCTGCGGCAGCTTTGTTCATTGATCGCTTGTTTCAAATCAGATGAAAACTGAGCGGACGATGAAAAGGAGCCGGCTCAAACCCGTTAGGGCTTTGAGTCGGCTCCTTGATTTATTGTTTCTTTGCGTTTATCAGACTCCGAAGAGCATTTCGCCGTAGCTGGGATAAGGCCAGTAGTCGGACGCGGTCTGGGTTTCCATATCGTCGCCGATCGCTCTGAGCGCCTGCATATCGGCGAACACAACGTTGCAGTAGAAGTCGGCGTAAGCCTGCATATCGTCGGAGAGCTCGCCTGCTTTGATAAGGTCGTTTTCGAGCTCGCTTACCTTGTCGGCAAAGCATACGAGCTTTTGGCTGAGGTCGGTTACGAGCTTTGTTTCGAGCGATACGGGGATCTCCTCGGACAGCGCTCTCTTGGCGAGGGCTGTGTCGGTAAGCTCTCTGACGTACTCGGTAACGGCTGGGATGATGTCCTTTTTCGCCATATCTATCATCGTAAGAGCTTCGATGTTTATTAGCTTCGCGTAGTTTTCGAGCTCAACCTCGTATCTCGCGTTAAGCTCCTGCTCGGTGAATACTTCGTTTTCCGTAAAGAGCTTGATGTTCTTTTCGCTGTCATAATGCTTTAACGCCTCGGGGACGCTTTTGAGGTTCAAAAGCCCGCGTCTTTCGGCTTCCTTGACCCACTTGGCGGAGTAGTTGTCGCCGTTGAAGATGATCCTGTCGTGCTGCTTGAAGATCCTCGCGACGAGTCTCTTTGCCGCAGCCTTTACGTCCTTGACCTGCTCGAGTCTGTCGGCGAATTCCTTGAGCTCCTGAGCTACGATTGTGTTTATGATGATGTTCGCGCTGGCGATGTTCGACGCAGAGCCGAGCATTCTGAACTCAAAGCGGTTGCCCGTGAACGCGAAGGGCGAGGTTCTGTTGCGGTCGGTGGTGTCCATTCTGAGTGAGGGAAGAACCTCTACGCCGAGGTCCATATCCTCGAGTCCCTCGCTCTCGTACTCCTCGCCGACCTCGATCGAGTGAACGACCGCGTCGAGGTCGTCGCCGAGAAATACCGAGAGGATCGCGGGGGGCGCTTCGTTGGCGCCGAGACGGTGGTCGTTGCCCGCGGAGGCTACGGAAATTCTGAGCAGATCCTGATACTCGTCGACCGCCTTGATAATAGCGGCGAGGAAAACGAGGAATTGCAGGTTTTCCGCGGGGTTCTTACCCGGCTTCAGGAGGTTTTCGCCCGTGTTGGTCGAGATCGACCAGTTGTTGTGCTTGCCCGAGCCGTTTACGCCCGCGAAAGGCTTTTCGTGAAGCAGACAGACGAGGTCGAACTTCTCGGCGGTCTTTTTGAGTATTTCCATCATAAGCTCGTTGTGGTCAACGGCTACGTTGGTTGTTGTGAAAATCGGAGCGATCTCGTGCTGTGAGGGAGCGACCTCGTTGTGCTTTGTCTTGGCGTAAATGCCGTACTTCCACAGCTCTATGTCGAGCTCCTTCATAAACTCGGCTACGCGCGTTTTGATTGAGCCGAAGTAGTGGTCGTCGAGCTCCTGACCCTTCGGAGCCTTTGCGCCGAAAAGCGTTCTGCCCGTGTAAATGAGGTCGGGGCGGGCGTCGTACATCTTTTTGTCAATGAGGAAGTACTCCTGCTCGGGGCCGACGGTGGTTGTTACCCTGTGAACGTCGGTTTTTCCGAGAAGGTGAAGCACACGCACTGCTTCCTTTGATATTCTCTCCATCGAGCGGAGAAGAGGGGTCTTTTTGTCGAGCACCTCGCCCGTGTACGAGGCGAAGGCGGTCGGGATATACAAAGTTCCGTCTCTCGCGAAGGCAGGCGAGGTCGGATCCCACGCGGTGTAGCCTCTTGCCTCGAAGGTCGCGCGGATTCCGCCGTTCGGGAAGGAGGACGCGTCGGGCTCGCCCTTTATGAGCTCCTTGCCGCTGAAGGTCATGAGCACCTTGTCGTCGCCGTCGGGAGTGATGAAGCTGTCGTGCTTCTCGGCGGTTATGCCCGTGAGAGGCTGGAACCAGTGGGTGTAGTGGGTGCAGCCCTTCTCGATAGCCCATTCCTTCATGGCGTGAGCCACAGCGTTGGCTACGCTGTCGTCAAGGGTCTCGCCGTCGTGGACGGTCTTTTTGAGAGCCTTGTAGATGGGCTTTGGGAGTCTTTCCTTCATTACGTCGTCGTTAAAGACGTTGCTGCCAAACAGCTCGGGAACATTTATCATCTGATTCTCTCCTTTTGGGGTAAAAAAGATACAGCGCCGCAGGGAATTTCCCCACAGCGCCTTTGCTGTTATCAATTGAAAGTATATAACGGCAAAGGGGATTTGTCAATACTTTTAAAGGCGAAAAAAATACCGAAAAAATTATTCTATAAAAAACTTTCGTCACCGTGATTAATTTATGTGCAAAGTATATGCGACGCCTGAAAACGTCGGTATTTTTTCTCTAAAATATTTTTTATAATTCTATAAAGTAAATTTCTTTATGCTGAAATGCTTTAAAATAAGACGATGAAATATGGTGGATAACTATGAAAAACGCATTGATTGTTTCTAAAACCGAATCGGGAATTAAGGCGATATCCTCTCTGCTTAAAACGGAGGATTTTGATGATGTCGCCTGCACTCTTTCGGTCGACGACGCGCGTGAGAAGGTCAGGGACGATTTGTTCGACCTAATTGTTATCAATACTCCGCTCGACTGCGAGACAGGGCTTGAGTTTTCCGTCGAATGCGCCGGGGCGACAAAGGCGTCGGTCATTCTGATCGTCAGACAGGACAAGGCGGACAAGGCGTTTGAGCTCGTCGCGGGGAAGGGCGTGCTTGTAATCAGCAAGCCGCTCAACAAGCACCTTTTTCATCATTACATAATCTTCACCCGCTGTTTTAAGGAGCGTCTGATTCCCGCTTACGAGGAAAACGAAAAGCTCAAATCCGAGATGGAGGAAATGAAGATTATAAACAGGGCTAAGCTTCTGCTTATTCAGTGTCTCTCTATGACCGAGACTCAGGCGCACAGCTACATTGAGCGTCAGGCGATGAATATGCGCAAAAGCAAGCTCGAAATCGCGAAGCAGGTCATCAAGACCTACCAAAACTGACAACTAATCTACTTTATTATACATTAAACAGGAAAGGAAGTCGTTTATGAGCCGAGACGCGTACCTGATTTTGGAAAACGGTAAATACTTCAAGGGTAAGGCATTCGGTGCCGAGAAGGAAACCACGGGAGAGCTTGTTTTTACAACGGCTATGACAGGCTATCTTGAAACACTCACCGACCCGAGCTATTTTGGTCAGGTGGTTATTCAGACATTCCCTCTTATCGGTAACTACGGGGTTATTCCCTCTGATTTCGAGAGCAAGGCTCCCGCTTTAAAAGCTTATATTGTCAGAAACTGGTGCCAAGCTCCCAGCAACTTCCGTTGTGAGGGTGATCTTGACACTTTTTTAAAAAGCGCAGGCATTCCCGCGCTCTATGACATCGACACCCGCGCTCTTACAAGAATCGTAAGAGAATACGGCGTTATGAATTGCAGGCTTACATACTCGCTCGACAACCTCGAGAGTGTCGTTGAGGAAATCAAGCCCTACAAGGTCGAAAAGGCGGTAAGCTCAACCTCGACAGAGAACCGTCAGTTTTACGAGGCGGAGAACCCCGAGCGCAGCGTCGTGCTCATCGACTACGGCGCTAAGCACAACATCGGCAGAGAGCTCGTAAAGCGCGGCTGCAACCTCACGGTTGTTCCGTACAACACAACGGCGGAGGAGATTCTTTCGCTCAATCCCGACGGAATTATGCTTTCAAACGGCCCCGGAGACCCGCAGGAAAACGTTGAGGCTATCGAAACCCTCAAAAAGCTCTGCGAAAAGAAAATCCCGACCTTCGGAATCTGCCTCGGACATCAGCTGCTCGCGCTCTCACAGGGAGCGAAAACCGAGAAGCTTCACTACGGTCACAGAGGAGCCAACCAGCCCGCCAAGGAGATCAAGACCGACAAGGTTTACATCACCTCTCAGAATCACGGCTACGCGGTTATCAACGACTCCGTCCCCGAGAATGCCGAGGTCAGCTTTGTAAACGGCAACGACGGAACCTGCGAGGGTATCACATACACCGATATGCCCGCTTTCTCCGTTCAGTTCCACCCCGAAGCCTGCGGAGGCCCCAAGGACACTGCCTTCCTCTTCGACAGGTTTATAAATATGATTGACGAAAACAAGTAATATTCTTTTAAAGAAATAACGTTATAAAGGAATGATTCTATGCCGTTAAAATCAGATATAAAAAGAGTTATGGTAATCGGCTCGGGCCCGATCGTAATCGGTCAGGCAGCCGAATTTGACTACGCGGGAACGCAGGCGTGCCGCGCGCTCAAGGAGGAAGGACTCGAGGTTATCCTCGTAAACTCCAACCCCGCGACAATTATGACAGACAACGCTATGGCGGACAAGGTTTATATCGAGCCGCTTACTCTTGAAATAGTAAAGCGTATCATTATAAAGGAGCGCCCCGACTCTCTGCTCTCGACCCTCGGCGGTCAGACAGGTCTCACGCTCTCGATGCAGCTCGCGAAGGAGGGCTTCCTCGACAAGTACGGGGTAAAGCTTCTCGGCGCTGTCCCTGAGACGATCGACAAGGCGGAGGACCGCCAGATGTTCAAGGACACTATGCTCGAGATCAACCAGCCCGTCATCCCCTCGACCGTCGTTAACGACGTTGAGGCGGCAGTCGCGTTTGCCGACGAAATCGGTTATCCCGTAATCGTTCGTCCCGCCTTTACGCTCGGCGGAACGGGCGGCGGCATAGTCGACGACGAGGAGGAGCTCAGAGAGATCTGCTCAAACGGACTCGAGCTTTCTCCGATTACCCAGTGTCTTATCGAGAAGTGTATCTCGGGCTGGAAGGAAATCGAGTTTGAGGTAATGCGCGACTCGCTCGGCAACGTTATTACCGTCTGCTCGATGGAGAACTTCGACCCCGTCGGCGTTCACACGGGCGACTCTATCGTAATCGCTCCCGCTGTTACTCTCGCCGACAAGGAGTATCAGATGCTCCGTTCCGCGGCGCTCGACATTATCTCTGCGCTCAAGGTTGAGGGCGGATGTAACTGTCAGTTCGCGCTCAATCCCGAGACCTTTGAGTACGCGGTGATCGAGGTCAATCCCCGTGTTTCGCGTTCCTCGGCGCTCGCTTCAAAGGCTACGGGCTATCCTATTGCGAAGGTAGCGGCTAAAATCGCTATCGGCTATACTCTCAACGAAATCAAAAACGCGGTCACAGGCTCGACCTACGCGTGCTTCGAGCCCGCGCTCGACTATGTTGTAGTCAAGCTCCCCAAGTGGCCCTTCGATAAATTCGTATACGCTAAGCGCTCGCTCGGCACACAGATGAAGGCGACGGGTGAGGTTATGGCGATCGCCCCGACCTTTGAGCAGGCGATTATGAAGGCTGTCAGAGGCGCGGAGATTTCCCACGACACTCTCGACGACGAGATGTTCGAGGAAATGACAAACGAGCAGATCGTCGAGAGACTGAGCGTTTGCGACGACCTCAGAATGTTCTGTGTTTACGAGGCGTTGAAGCGCGGAATTTCCGTTGACCTGATTCACGAAATCACACTCATTGACGAGTGGTTCTTAAATAAACTCATTTACATCGCCGATATGGGCGAAAGACTCAGAGAGGGCAGATTCGACGAAGAAACCTACAGACAGGCGAAGGAGCTCGGCTACCTCGACCGCACGATCGAGAAGATTAGCGGTCAGAAGGTCGAAAACCCGCTCGTTCCCGTGTTCAAGATGGTTGATACCTGCGCGGCTGAGTTCAACGCCGAGACGCCCTACTTCTACTCGACCTTTGATGAGGAGAACGAGGCTGAGCTCTTTATAAAGGAAAAGAACTCCGATAAAAAGACGGTTATCGTATTCGGCTCGGGTCCCATCAGAATCGGTCAGGGTATCGAGTTCGACTACGCCTCCGTTCACTGCGTATGGGCTCTCAAAAAGGCGGGCTACGAGGTCGTCATTGTAAACAACAACCCCGAGACCGTTTCCACCGACTTTGATACTGCCGACAGGCTTTACTTTGAGCCGCTTACAACTGAGGACGTTATGGGCATTATCAAGACCGAGAAGCCCTTCGGCGTTGTCGTCGCCTTCGGCGGTCAGACTGCTATCAAGCTTACCCAGTTCCTCGACGAGAGCGGAGTCAACATTCTCGGAACCTCCTACGACGCTATTGATATGGCTGAGGACAGAGAGCGCTTTGACGAGCTTCTGGAGCAGCACCACATCGCCCGCGCGAAGGGCGTTACCGTTATGACTAAGGACGAGGCTCTTGAGGCCGCCAACCGAATCGGTTATCCCGTGCTTCTCCGTCCGTCCTACGTGCTCGGCGGTCAGAATATGATTATCGCTTTCAACGACGCTGACGTTGATGAATATATGGACATCATTCTCGCTCAGGAGATTGAAAACCCGATTTTGATCGACAAGTACCTCATGGGTACCGAGCTTGAGGTCGACGCTATCTGTGACGGCGAGGACATCCTTATCCCCGGTATTATGGAGCACGTCGAGCGCTCGGGCGTTCACTCGGGTGACTCTATCGCGGTCTATCCCGCGTGGAACGTCACCGACGAGATGACGGACATCATCATAAAGGCGACCCGCAACCTTGCGCTTTCGCTCAAGACAAAGGGTCTCGTCAATATTCAGTACATCGTCTACAACGGCGAGCTCAACGTAATCGAGGTCAATCCCCGTTCGTCTCGTACAATTCCTTACATCAGCAAGGTTACGGGCGTTCCGATGGTCGATCTCGCGACAAAGGCTATGCTCGGCGAAAAGCTCTCCGATATGGGCTACGGTACGGGTCTTTACAAGAAATCTCCCTATTTTGCCGTCAAGGTTCCCGTGTTCAGCTTTGAAAAGCTCATTAACGTTGACAACCACCTCGGCCCCGAGATGAAGTCCACGGGCGAGGTCCTCGGCGTGGCGGGAACTCTCGAGGAGGCTCTTTACAAGGGTCTTATCGGAGCGGGCTACAAGATGAAGCGCGGCGGCGGAGTTCTGGTCACAGTCAGAGACTCCGACAAGGCGGAAATCGGCGACATCGTCAAGAAGTACGCCGATATGGGCTTCAAGATTTACGCGACAAAGGGTACCGCGAAGGTGCTTGAAACATATAACATCGACTCCGCTGTTGTCAGCAAGATCCACGAGAACGACAGCGCGAACACACTCACTCTCATTGAGAGCGGCGAGATCCAGTATGTTATCTCGACCTCGGCAAAGGGCAGGATCCCCAGCCGCGACTCGGTTAAGATCCGCCGCAAAACCGTTGAGCGCAACATTCCCTGTCTAACCTCGCTTGACACAGCCAACGCTCTCGCCGACTGCCTGAGAAGCCGTTATTCTCAGGTCAGCACTGAGCTCGTCGACATCAACAACATGCGCAGCGAGAAGATGATGCTCAAGTTCACCAAGATGCAGGGCGCGGGCAACGACTACATTTATTGCAGCACCTTTGATCAGGAAATCAACAACCCCGAGGCGCTTTCTGTTCGCCTTTCCGACCGTCACTTCGGTATCGGCGGCGACGGAATCATCCTTGTCTGCCCGTCCGAGGTAGCCGACGCGAAGATGCGTATGTTCAATCTTGACGGCTCCGAGGGTAAAATGTGCGGCAACGGAATCCGCTGCGTCGGAAAATTCCTGTATGACCATAATATGCTCGACATTAAGGAGCGCGACGAGTTTACGGTCGAAACGCTCAGCGGCGTAAAGAACCTCAAGGCGTACACTCAGGACGGAGAGGTCACAAAGCTGCGCGTCGATATGGGCAAGGCGGAGCTCAACCCCAAGCTCATTCCCGTTCTTTGCGACAAGGACAGAATGATTGACGAGGAGGTCACGATCGGCGGAAAGAAATACAACGTTACCTGCGTTTCGATGGGCAATCCGCACTGCGTTGTATTTGTCGATAACGTCGACGGACTTGATATTGAGAAGGTCGGCCCCGAGTTTGAAAACGACCCGATTTTCCCCGAAAGAGTCAACACCGAGTTCATCAAGGTTCTCAACGACCGCACAATCAAGATGCGCGTCTGGGAGCGCGGCTCGGGCGAGACATGGGCGTGCGGAACAGGCGCCTGCGCCGTAGCGGTTGCCGCGTGTGAAAACGGCTTCTGCAAAAAGGGCGAGGATATTACGGTCAAGCTCAAGGGCGGCGATCTCGTAATCAACTACACCGACGACACCGTCTATATGACGGGCGAAGCGCTCAAGACCTTTGAGGGTGAAATCGAAATCTGATTTTCGACACATTTCTCTGTTTTTCGCTTACAATTTAATATAATATATAAGAATGGTTGGAAGGTAAAAAGCGCTTTGGCGCGAAAGAATTGCCGACACATGGTCGGCAGGAGGTAATTTTATGGAAATAAACAGAAACTTTGACAACCTGGTTCCTAACTATCTCTTCGCTGAGGTAGCAAAGAGAACCAACGAATTCATCAAGAACAATCCCGACAAAAAGGTGATCAAGCTCGGCATAGGCGACGTTACTCTTCCGCTTGCTCCCGTTGTTGTGGAGGCGATGAAGCATGGCGCCGAGGAGCTCGGCAAAAAGGAAACCTTCAAGGGCTACCCCGACTACGAGGGCTACGAGTTTTTGCGTGAGGCTATTTCGGATTATTACAAGAGCTTCGGCGTTAAGGTCGCGGCCGACGAGATTTTCGTCTCAGACGGCGCAAAGTCCGACTGCGGAAACATCGGCGATATCTTCGGCAAGGACAACACCGTCCTCGTCACAGACCCCGTTTATCCCGTTTATGTCGACAGCAACATTATGGCGGGACGAGAGATCGTATACGCCAACTCCAACGAGAAGAACGGCTTTGCCGCTATGCCTCCCAAGGATATCAAGGCGGACATAATCTATCTTTGCTCGCCGAACAACCCCACGGGCTCAGCCTACACCTACAACGAGCTCGAGGCGTGGATTGAGTACGCGCTCGAAAACGACGCGATCATTCTTTACGACGCGGCTTACGAGGCGTTCATCACCGAGGAGCTTCCTCGTTCGATCTTCGCCGTTGAGGGCGCGAGAAAGTGCGCGATCGAGTTCTGCTCGCTCTCCAAGACCGCGGGCTTTACGGGTACCCGCTGCGGCTACACCGTTATCCCCAAGGAGCTCGAGCGCGACGGTCATAACCTCAACAAGCTCTGGTACCGCCGTCAGGCGACCAAGTTCAACGGCGTTTCGTGGCCTGTTCAGCGCGGCGCGGCGGCTGTTTTCAGCGAGGAAGGTCAGAAGCAAATCAGGGAGAACATCGCATACTATCAGGAGAACGCGAGAATTATCTCCTCCGCGATGGACGAGCTCGGAATCTACTACACGGGCGGAAAGAATTCCCCCTACATCTGGCTTAAATGCCCCGGCAAAATGGACAGCTGGGAGTTCTTCGATTATCTTCTCGAAAAAGCCAACGTTGTCGGCACCCCCGGAGAGGGCTTCGGCGCGAACGGCGCGGGCTATTTCAGACTCACCTCCTTCGGTGACAGAGAAAGCACGATCGAGGCGGTCGAGAGGATCCAGAGACTTTTGTCAAAAAAGCTTATTGATAACGTATAACGCGAAAAGGCGGCTCAACTGAGCCGCCTTAACTATTTCCAATCAGATAATGCTTTCTTTCGTCCAGCCTGAGCCGCTGCCCTCGGCATTGTAGATTCCGTTTTTCTGATATGTATCGCCTGATTTGAGGAGAATGTCATTTTCGTTGTACAGGACAATTTCCATTGTCGGTCTTTTGTATTCTTTCATTGTTTGTCTCCTTTTAATGATTTGCGATGTGTTCTGCGTATTCTTCAAAGTTGAATGCGCAGCCGTCAAATTCGGTGTAGCCCGCATAAATAGTTTCACCGCTTTTGAGCGTTATGAAGAACCTCGCGCAGATCGTTCCTCCGTCCTCGGGGATATCGTTTACCGCGGCGGTGACGTACTTGTAATCGGTGGAACCGAAGTCTGCTGAGCCGTAGCCTCCCTCGCAGAAGGTGTTGGATGTTCCCGCGCAGCTGTAGATGTGATTAGCGTTCTCTACAGTGAGGTTTCCGACGCTCTGCTTTGCGGTCGCGCAGTTCTTGGAGGTGAGGGTGAAAATGTATCCGTAGTCCTCGACGTCGTCGCTTGAGAGGATTTGAGAGTTGACGACGGTTATGAAACGGACGTCGCGTTTGGATATGTCTGTTTTGAGCTGGACTCCAAGCAGGTCGAGCGAGGTGTAGCTTTTTGAATCGCTTTCAAAGAATTTAGTGATATTTGTGTCAACGTCGCTTGTGGCGTCGAAGGTCTTTTTGTTCAAAGCGGGGATGATTATTTCATCAGGCGTGATTTCGGTGTAATCGTTATCCGTTAGGGTGTAGAGATTGCCGTCGCTTCCCTCGTAGTATTCGATGTTGCCGTCGGATGTGACTGTCGCGTCCTTTTTCTCGACGAGCGTGTATTCTATGGGGGTGTCAACCCAGCTTGCGGTCAGGGTGTAATTGTGCTTTTCGGGGCTTAAAGCCATAGTGTCGTTCGGCTGATAAAGATTGCCGTCTTCGTCTGTCCAGCCGCCGAACATCTTTCCCTCGGGCGCCGTGAAGCCGCTGTCGGGGAGGAGATAATCGGTGTCGGCGGTGATTACGCTCTCCATTTCGCCCGAGCCGTCTCCCGCGTTGAAGCTGATTGTATATATCGTTTGGAAGGTGTACAGCTCAACCGATGTTTTATCATTATTGGGATTATCAGCCTCAAGACCGTACAGCTTTCCGTCCTTTTCATACAGACCGTAAAGCTGATTGCCGTCGTTGAGAACATTATCGAGTAAGGTTGCTTTTGTGTCCGTTAAAGGGTCATAGACGTATACGCAGTTTTCGCCGTTGAAGTAGAGCAGACCGTTATGCTCGGCTATTCCCGAGAAGTTTCCTACCCAATGTGAGTTTCCTCCCGCGCTCCAAATATCGCTTATCTCCAGCTTGTCATCAAATGTATCGTTCTCGTGATTATATACGCCGATGTATCCTTTGTTGTCTTTCTTGTAGAGAGTGTACAGCCCGCCGTTGATGTAGTACATTGCGTTATCAAGACTGTGAAGATTGTCGTATTCGTCGTATTTATCGTCGGAAGCGTTTATGTATTCGTAATCTGTATGAGCTTCATATCTGTATGTAGCGTCATCTGTATTCTGAAATTCATCATCACTGAGCAGAAAATATGAGTGAGAAACCTTTCCCGGTCTGTCGGAGCCGTCTTTATTTACCGGATCATCATAGGTAAGATCGACATTGTAGTAATAGTCGGAGTCGTCGAGCTTCAGCTTCATCCACTCGTGATTCATTTCATCCGAGTTGATGATTTCACTCTTGATTCCTACCTGAGCGAGCAGATATGCGTAGCACTCGGCGTAGTTTTCGCATCTGCCCCACCCCTCAACCATAAGGGTATAGTTGTTGCTGTTCTCTTTCAGATAGGCGCTGTTGAGCGCGAGCTGATCATGCAGAACGAGCGCCTTTGTGAATTCGTCCATGCTGTCATCAAGACAGGCGAGGTATTCGTCCGCCTTCGCGTAGAACTCGGAAAGCTTTTCGTCCGTTTCATCGGCTGTGTATATATATTGCGGCTTTATCGCGGTGAGAATGCTGCCCCTGCTTGAATAGCTGTAACTGTAGTCGACAAAGAAAAGCTCGGGATAAACACCTATTGAAGCTGAAAATAATGAAGAGTGTTCGGAAACGGGTATTCGGTATTGAGCAATGTTTATTGACTCTTCGTGGTTCATATAACCCGCGTAGAGCGCTTCCAGTACATCTGTATGATTGTTTACATATTCGGGATCGCTCGAGATTTCCAATTCGGTGATCATTCCCGGAAGCGTTCTTTCAGCCGCGAACGCGGAAATCGGGAATACACCCGAAAGCAGAATAACACTCAAAAGAATCGCTGCCGTGCGCTTAAAATTCATTAATATTCCTCCTTATTAAAGCGTGTTTTATCCTTATTGATTCGGAAAAACATCTTAATGGACAGTATAGTATACTTTTCCTCAAATGTCAATATTATATAAAGAATTGGAAAGTATTTGTATATATTGCCGAAGTAATTACTAAAGGAGAAAAAATAACCGCCCAAGCGGGCGGTTATATAAATTATCAGAATTTTACAAGCTCCGTGATGTAGTCCCTGAGCTTGTCGATCGCTACTCTTTCCTGCTCCATTGTGTCTCGGTTGCGGATCGTTACGCAGCCGTCGTCAACGCTGTCGAAGTCGTAGGTAATGCAAACCGGGGTTCCGATCTCGTCCTGACGGCGATAGCGCTTACCGATTGAGCCCGCGTCGTCGTAGTCAACCATAAAGTCCTTGCTGAGTTCCTCAAAGACCTCGCTCGCCTTGTCGCCGAGCTTCTTTGAAAGCGGAAGGATCGCAGCCTTGAAGGGCGCGAGCGCCGGGTGGAGTCTGAGCACTGTTCTTGTGTCCTTCTCGTTTACTGCTTCCTCGTCGTAAGCCTCGGTCATAATCGCGAGGAACAGTCTCTCAACGCCGAGCGACGGCTCGATTACATACGGAATGTACTTCTCGTTTGTCTGAGGATCAAAGTACTCGAGGCTCTTTCCGCTTGTGTTGATGTGCT
The DNA here is from genome assembly GCA_017384945.1 of Ruminococcus sp. Lineage (GTDB taxonomy): Bacteria > Bacillota > Clostridia > Oscillospirales > Acutalibacteraceae > Ruminococcoides. The sequence goes on from JAFNSO010000018.1 coordinate 54,529, forward strand.
GAGTGAGGTCGTAGTCGGTTCTGTCGGCGACGCCCCAAAGCTCGCCCCAGCCGAAGGGGAAGAGGTATTCGAAGTCGGTTGTCGCCTTACTGTAGAAGCAGAGCTCCTCCTTGTCGTGGTCGCGGAGTCTGAGATTTTCGGGCTTGATGTTGAGCGAATACAGCCAGTCGCGGCAGAAACCTCTCCAGTACTCGAACCACTCGAGGTCGGTTCCGGGCTTGCAGAAGAACTCAAGCTCCATCTGCTCGAACTCTCTTACGCGGAAAATAAAGTTACCCGGGGTAATTTCGTTTCTGAAGCTCTTACCGATCTGAGCAACGCCGAAGGGAACCTTCTTGCGGCTCGTTCTCTGAATATTTGCGAAGTTTACGAATATACCCTGAGCCGTCTCGGGACGGAGGTAAAGCTCGTTTTTGCTGTCCTCTGTGACGCCCTGGAAGGTCTTGAACATAAGGTTGAACTGACGGATGTCGGTGAAGTTGTGCTTGCCGCAGTTGGGGCAGGGAATGCTGTGTTCCTTGATGTAGTCCATCATCTGCTCGTTGCTCCAGCCCGCGACGTTGGTGCCGTCGAAGTCCTCGATGAGGTTGTCGGCTCTGTGGCGGGTCTTGCACGCCTTGCAGTCCATGAGCGGATCGGAGAAGCCGCCGAGGTGACCCGACGCGACCCATGTCTGCGGATTCATGAGGATGGCGCTGTCCAGGCCGACATTGTGCGGATTTGCCTGCACAAAGAAATGCCACCATGCCTTTTTGATGTTGTTCTTGAGCTCCACGCCGAGCGGACCGTAGTCCCATGTATTTGCCAGACCGCCGTAGATCTCGGAGCCTGCATACACAAAGCCGCGTCCCTGACAGAGGGCGACGAGCGTGTCCATAGATTTATCCGTGTTTTTCATTCGGTAAGAAACCGCCTTTCCGTTTTGAATTCTACCCCTTATTATAGCGTAGATTGCATGATTTGTCAAGCATGCGGCGCGATCAGCCGCACGGCAGAGGGGTATTATGCGTCAGCGATCTCCGCCATTGCCTGCTGAACAGCCTGCTTTGCGGCGCGGGGCGATCTGCCGCCGGCACGCACCGCAAATTTCTCCGCTTCCTCGCAGAGAGTATCGGTATCAAGCGGAAGCTCCGAGAGGTCAGCGATCGCCTGCACGATGCTGAGATACTCCTCCTTTTCCGGCGCTTTGAACTGCACGCGCAGTCCGAAGCGTGCCGCGAGCGAGATGCGCTCCTGCACCTCATCGTCGCCGATGATCTCACCTCTGCCCGGCATCGGGACAAGCTGCGTCAGGTTGCTCGTTGCATAGATGACCGCATTCGAGGGCATTGCCGTCACAGAGCCTTCGAGAATCGCCTTCAGCTCGCTGAAGCTGCCGTCGCCCGGATGGAAGGAGAGGTCGTCGATAAAGAGGATGAATTTCAGCGGATTGCCGTAGATGCTGTCCCAGACAGCGGGCAGACCGCGGAGCTGTTCCTTTGTGATCTGGATGAGCCGCAGACCGTCGCCGGCGTATTCGTTGACGATTGCCTTGACAGTCGAGGACTTGCCGGTGCCGGTGTCGCCGCAGAGCAGGACATTCTGTGCGGGCTTGCCCTCCAGCAGTGCGATCGTGTTGCGGATGACAGCGCCGCGCTCCTCCTCATAGCCGAAGAGCTGACTGAGGCGCACGGGATCGGGATGCTGCGCGGGAATCGTTCTGCCGTGCTCGACGGTGAAGACCGTGCTCTGCGCATAGTGCCCGTAGCCGAATTTCGTGAGCTCATCGAGCCGTG
>JAFNSO010000019.1 GCA_017384945.1 Ruminococcus sp.
CCTCTGTGAAGTTTTGGATATGGAGGACAGGTTCTGCTCCTTGGTCTTTTTTCTGAACAGAGTTTTCAGAAAGATTAATTGCGCATTGCGAATTGCGAATTGCGCATTAAAATTTATCTCTGCTGCGCCTGGAGTCTTTGGACCATGGACTTTTTCTTTTTCTTGGGCTTTTCGGGCTTGACCTTCTTGCCCTTGAATTTAAGAGCCGCCTTTGCCGCCTTTGCCAAATCCTCGTCGAAGAACTCCGCAACCTTGTCGTAGTCCTCATTCGGGATTGAGTTGAGGATCACGATTGTGATAATCGAACGTGTATCGACGTCGCCGTTTGCGTACTGGGTATTCAAAAGCTGAGTAAGCTTTTCAAAATCCTTCTTTGTTCCTGTTTTGAGGAAGTAATTAACCTTCGGCACGATCGAAGCCTCGGTAAAGGTTACGGCGCGGAAGGGATAGTAGCAATCCTCCTCGTTCTTGATCTCATCCTTGAGCTCCGGGAACAACGACACAAAGCGCTTCGCGAGAAACACGGGGTCGGCAGTTCCCTCGTCGTCGCCCTTTTTCTTCTTTTTCTTTGTGTTCTTAGCTCGTTTTACGGCAATCGCGCCCGAGCAGTTGTCGACAAAATCGTTGGCGATTGAGTCGGCCTCCTTCTGAGTATCGTTCTCGGGGTCGAACATCCATGTCGCGAGCACACGCCAGTTATTGTCGGGACCGTCCTCCGTCATAGCGCAGTGGCGCATTACCATATGCTGCTTATCGATAAAATAAACGACGGAATACGCGCTGTTCTCGGAAGTATACAGAGAAACCAGCTCGTTGTCATTTCCGCTTATCTTCTGCTTTGTAAAGCCCTGCCCGGCGAGAGCCGCCTCGACCTTGCCGCAGATGCCGTCAAATACCTTTTTTATATCCAAAGTAATCATTCCTTTTTACGTAGATAGCATTATTATACATTTTAAGCCCCTGTTTGTCAACCGACCTACTTTTTCTTTTTGCGCGAATACTTTTTGAACTTTTGCTTTTTTCGGTCGTTTTCCTTTGGCTTGAAGCTTTTCGGCGCGGTTATCAGGCAGTTTTTTCCGTTTCCGACCAAGTCGAGCCTTCCCGTGCGTTTCAGCGCTTCAAGCACAAGCTCTCTGTTTTTCGGTATGAAATACTGCATCAAAGCGCGCTGCATCGACTTTTCCTTCGGGGTTTTCGGGACGTAGACCTCCTCGAGCGTATACGGGTCGAGCTCCGTGTAAAACATCGCGGTCGAAATCGTCCCCGGGGTCGGATAAAAATCCTGAACCTGCTCGGGATGGATTTTTTCCTTTTTCAAAAACCTCGCCAGCTCCACCGCGTCTTTAAGCGTGCACCCCGGGTGCGAGCTCATAAGATACGGCACGATATACTGGTCCCTGCCCGCCTGCTTTGTGGCGCGGTAGAATTTATCCGAAAACCTTTTATACGCCTCGATATGCGGCTTGCCCATCTTATCGAGCACCGCCTGCGAGCAGTGCTCGGGGGCGACTCTGAGTTGACCGCTGACGTGGTATTTCACAAGCTCGTCGAGAAATTCCTCGCTCTCGTCCGCGAGAAGATAGTCGTAGCGGATCCCGCTTCTGATAAACACGCGCTTGATCCCGTCGAGCCTTCTGAGCTTTCGCAGCAAGCCGATATACTCACTGTGGTCGGCGTTCAGGTTCCTACACGGATAGGGCGCAAGGCATTTCCTGTTTTTGCAAAGACCCTTTTCCCTCTGCATTTCGCACGAGGGTATTCTGAAATTCGCCGTGGGCCCGCCGACGTCGCTTATATAGCCCTTAAAGCGCGGATTCTCAAGAAAGCTTTTCGCCTCGTTTATTACGCTCTCCTCGCTTCTGACCGTGACCGCTCTCCCCTGATGAAAGGCGAGCGAGCAAAAATTGCACGCGCCGAAGCAGCCGCGGTTGTGAGTAATAGAGAACTCGACCTCGCTTATACCCGGAACTCCGCCGAGCTCCTCGTAGCAGGGCGGATAATAACGCTCATACGGCAGCGAGTAGACCCAATCGAGCTGCTCGGTGTTGAGCGGCGGCATAGGAGGATTCTGCACAAGCAGAAATTTTCCGTGACGCTGAATCATCATTCTGCCGCGAACGGCGTCCGCTTCCTCAAGCTCCTTTCGGGCAGCCGCGGCGTAGTCGCGCTTGCTCTCGCTGACCCTCTCGAACGACGGCAAATCGACCGCCGACTGAGGTGTATAGTCCTTTGTCGGGATTTTGTAGCAGATTCCGCGAATATCGCGCAAATCCTCCACGGACTTTCCCTCGCTTAGACGCTTTGCTATTTCAATCGTTTGCAGCTCGCCCATTCCATAGGACAAAATATCCGCCTTGCTGTCGAACAGCACCGACGGCATTACCCTGTCGAGCCAGTAGTCGTAGTGGGCAAACCGTCTGAGCGACGCCTCGAGCCCTCCGATTATGACGGGTGAATCAGGGTAAAGACGCTTTATTATATTTGAATAGACCGTAACGGCTCTGTCGGGACGCCTGCCCGACCTTCCTCCCGCCGTGTAAGCGTCGTCGGAGCGCTTTCGTTTCGCGACGGTGTAGTGGGCGACCATACTGTCGATATTGCCCGCGCTGACAAAAAATCCGAGCCTCGGTCTTCCGAACTGAGTAAAATCCCTGTCGGTTTTCCAATCGGGCTGCGCGAGAAACGCCACCCTGTGGCCCTGAGACTCGAGCACGCGCGTAATTATTGCCGCGCCGAAGGAGGGGTGGTCGACGTAGCTGTCGCCGCAGACATAAACAAAATCCACACAGTCCCACCCTCGTTCTTTCACTTCTTTTACATTCATCGGAAGAAACATATCATTCACCATAAAGGCCGCGGCTGAAAACCGAGCGGCAATATACAGATAGCGGGCAAACACCGTTACTAACAGAACGCTGTCTGCCCGACAAATCACTCAGCTCCGAGGTTGTTGCTTCTCTCGAGCCACTCGCTGTAGGTCATAATTACCTCTCTGGGCTTTGAGCCCTGGTGAGGTCCTACGATTCCGAGCTGCTCCATATCGTCAATCATTCGACCCGCTCTCGCGTAGCCGACCTTCATTCTGCGCTGTAGCATTGAGGTCGAAGCCTGTCCCGCCTCAATGACAATCTTGATTGCTTCCTCCATCTTGCTGTCAACGTCGACTCCGTCAGAGTCGGAGGAGGATTTGTCGCCGTTGAGCTCCTCGGCGGCGATACGCTTGATTTTTTCCTCAATCTCGGCGTTATACTGAGCCGAGTAGGACTTCTTGACGTAGCTCGTTACGGCTCCGATTTCTTCCTCCGTAGCGTAACAGCCCTGAACACGCGTCGGTGTAGGAGCTCCGACGGGCATATAGAGCATATCGCCTCGTCCGATAAGCTTTTCGGCTCCGCCTGTGTCGAGGATGATTCGCGAGTCCATATTTGAGCCGACCTTGAGCGCGATTCGGCTCGGGACGTTCGATTTGATAAGACCCGTGATGACGTTCGCTGTGGGTCGCTGGGTAGCGATTACAAGGTGCATACCCGCGGCTCGAGCGAGCTGAGCGAGTCGGACGATGCTGTCCTCGACCTCGCTCGGAGCGGTCATCATAAGGTCGGCGAGCTCGTCGATCGCGATTACGATTCGCGGGAGCTTTTCCGTAGCGACAGGCAAGCCGTTGATTTCGAGCTTGGGCTCAACCATCTCGCCGTCCTCATCCTCATACGGCGGGTTCTCCGCCATATACTCGAGGTTTGAGTCGATCAGCTTGTTGTAGCCCTCGATGTCCTTGCAGTCGAACTCCGCGAAGCGCTTGTAGCGGTCGGTCATTTCGGAAACCGCCCACGCGAGGGTACCCGCCGCCTTTTTAGCGTCGGAAACAACAGGCACAAGCAGGTGCGGGATCCCCTTGTACTTCGAGAACTCGACCATCTTCGGATCAATAAGCACAAGCTTTACCTCGTCGGGGTTCGCCTTGAAAAGAATACTGATAAGCAGCGAGTTTACGCACACCGATTTACCGGAGCCCGTTGTACCCGCGATAAGCAGGTGAGGCAGCTTGGCGATATCGGTCGTGATGATGTTGCCCGCGATGTCCCTTCCGAGCACGCAGGTTAGCTTGCTCTTGCTGTTCTCAAACTCGTCGGAGTCAATGAGCTCGCGTATACTTACCATACTTACGATTTTATTAGGTACCTCAATACCGACGGCAGCCTTGCCCGGGATCGGCGCCTCGATACGGATACCGTTGGCGGCGAGGTTGAGGGCGATGTCGTCGGAGAGGTTTGTGATTTTGTTGATTTTAACACCCGGCGCGGGATGAAGCTCATATCGGGTGACCGAGGGACCGCGCGAGATATGGGTAATCGTCACCTTTACGCCGAAGCTGTCGAGTGTTGAGACGAGCTTCTGAGCGTTGCTGCGCATTTCATCCTCGCCGTCCTTGCCCGAGTTATCGGCAAGCTTCAGCAGTCCGACAGGCGGGTACTTATACTCGCCGCGACGGGTCGGAGCGGTTTCTGTCGGCTTCTGAGAGGATTTCTTTCTCGGCGTGCTCTTGAACGAGACGATCTCAGGCTCGCCCGCGTCCTCGAGGAAGTCCTTCCTCGAGGACGCGGCAGCTTCGGTGTAATCCTTCTTTGCCGCGTCCACAGCCTCGGTAAAGTCGGTTTTCTCCTTCACCGTGGTCTGCTTGCGGTCGTCGTAAATCGCGATATCTATAACGCTCCTCTTTTGAGAGCGTTCTTTCCTTTTCTTGGCGGTTTTCGAGTCGAGCGAAATATCAATCGAGGTGTCAAACAGAGAATCGTCCCCCGTGTAGTCGGTCACCGTGTATTCCTCTCTGTCCCCTCGTCTGCGTCTGATACGCTCGCCCGAGCGCTCGTACACGTCCGAGACCTCACGGCCTAACCGCTTGGCGGCTCTGCCGATGTCGTTGAGCGACACCTTGAAGATAATCAAAAGCAGCGCGGCGAGCACAATCAGAATAACGCACACTGCGGCGACCTGACCGAAGGCTATCAGAATCGGATAGCCGATAATTCCGCTTAAAAGTCCGCCTCCCGCGGAGAAGTAGCTCTCGGCGGAAAAGCCGTCCATAAACAGACTGCCCATAGCTCGGAAAAAGTTTCCGTCGAGGTAGTGACGGCTGTCGGGTCCGATAAGGTAAACCGCGCTTTCAGCAAGCAGCACGACAAACACGCAAATCAAGACCTTGGTCTTAAAATGAGCGATTTTCTTCTCAACGGCGGTTATAAACGCGAGATACGCGAAAATAACGGGCAGGAGAATAACGCAGACTCCCAGAAGTCCGTAAAAAATCCCCCTGATAAACGACCAAACGCTCGCGCCGGGCACCACTACGATTATCAACGAGAGAGCGGCGGCGGCGGCGTACAGAATCGCCTCTACCCTATAATTACGCTGACGCGGCTCAGGCGTCGATTTTTTTGAGCCTGAGCGCGAGCGTGTTGTTTTTCCTTTTGTTTTCTTTTTAGTATTAGCCAATTTTTCACTTCCAAATTTATCGCGGGCTGTTAAACAAAGCTCACGACGCTTCCTGTTGTCAGCTCATAGACGCTGATAATCGTAACGGTGATTCCGACGAGAAGAGTGTAGATCACAAACACAATCATCTTGTCGGTTTTGAGCAGCCACTTGAACAGCCAAATCGCGAGATAGCCCACAATTGCGGCGGCGGCAACTCCGCACACAACCGCTATGATTGTGTCATTCGAGAGCGTCGAGAACTCAACGTCCTTTATCTCGAGAGCGGCGGCGGCGATAATCGACGGGATTCCGAGGATGAAGGTGTAGTCAAGCGCCGCCTGCTTGTTGATCCCGCGGATTTCGCCGAGGGCAAGCGTGGTTCCCGAGCGTGAAAGTCCGGGGAAAAGCGCCGCGAAGCACTGACCGATACCGACAACAACAGCGTCGAGAATACCGTAGCGGGCTCTGCCGTTGCCCTCGTAGCTTGCGTCGGTGTCCTTGAAATGCCTGCCCGAGGCGGCGTGCTTATTGCAGACGCTTCCGATAAACAGAAGCAGGCTCGTCATCAGAAGCGAAAGTCCGACGACAATAAAATACTTGTGCTCCGTGAACATATCCGCGAGGTCCTTGACCTTCATATCCGTTCCGGGAATCGGCAGGAAAAGCGCGAACAGCGGAATCAGACCGATGATAAGCATAACAATGAGATTGCGGTCTGAGTCCATCTTTGACCACTTGAATTTGCCAGTGAAGATATCCTTAATCATAAGGAAAAACGCCTTGATCAGCCGCCAGATAAGCTTATGATAGAAAATCACAACAGCCGCGAGCGTGCCGATGTGGAGCATTACGTCGAGGAACAGCCCCGCGTCCTGCATACCCATAAGGTGCTTGGCGATGTTGAGATGGCCGCTGCTCGACACAGGCAGGAACTCCGTAAGTCCCTGAATAACGCCGAGAATAACATTCTGAATAATTTGTGTAACTAAGTCCATATATACCTCCAAAATCAGTTATCAGGTGTCCTCTTCCTCGTCGTCGCCTCCGCGCGAGAAAATCGCGAAGATGATTCCGACGACCGCGAGAGCCGTAGAGCCAAGCGCCATAACAAGGGTCACGTTGCCCGTTGTGAAGCGAAAGCCGCCCGGCATCGGGAGCAGAATCATCGCGAAGCACATCACGACCGCAGCGATAAGAAGAAGCACAACTATTGGAACAATGACAATCATTGCCTTTTGAAAACCCGAGTATTTTTTAACCTTCATTTCCTTTTCCTCTTACTTAAACAAGCAAATATAATTCCGATCAGCGCCGAAAGCCCCGAGCCGCCCGCGAGAAAGACCGTGACGAGCTGGTCGTCGCCGAGAACAGCGTGGACGATCATCGCCGCGATAAGCAGCGACATACTCACAAAAAACAATATCAGCGCAATCAGATACAAGCGATTGTTCATAGGATCAACCTCCGCGCGATTCTCACGAAATCATCCATACCGAGTTTTTCGGCGCGCGCCTGAGGGTTCACCCGACACTCTAATAATAACTCATTTACGACCTGTTTTTCAAGTCCTAATGACGAACTAATTGAATTTAATACGGTTTTTCTCCTCTGAGCAAAGGCCGCCCTTACGACCGTGAAGAATTTTTTGTCGTCGTCGAGCGTGTATGGAGGCTCCTTGTAAATATCGAGCCTGATCACAGCCGAGTCGACCTTCGGCGCGGGCATAAACGACCCCGCGCTGACCGAAAAGAGCATTTCGGGCTTGCAGTAGAAGTTTACCGCGGCGGTCACAGCTGAGCTTTGCCGTGTGCCGACCTCGGCGCATATCCTCTGAGCCGCCTCCTTCTGCACCATCACGGTGATCGAGTCGATTCTAAGTTTATCCTCGAGCAGCTTCATTATGACGGGCGAGGTTATGTAGTACGGCAGATTCGCGCACACAACGACGCTCATATCGGGAAATTCCTCCTCAATGAGCTTGTTGAGGTCGAGCTTTAAAACGTCCTCGTTGATTACCCTGAGGTTTTCGTAGCCCTCCATTGTCTCCTCGAGGACGGGAATGAGCCTTTTGTCGATCTCAACGGCAACGACCTTGTCCGAGAGCTCGCACAGCTCCTGAGTCAGCACACCGATTCCGGGACCGATTTCGATAACTCCTACCCCGCTCCCGGCTCCCGAAAGCTCTGCCATCCTCGGGCAAACCGAGGGGTTGATCAGAAAATTCTGACCCAAGCCCTTTGAAAAGCTGAAGCCGTGGCGTGATAGTATTTCTTTTATTGTTCCGATGTCAGACAGCCTTTTCATAGGGTTCTGAGTCCTTTCGGGTATTTATTCTTGAGGCTTGAGCCCGAGCATTTGCCGAAGCCCGCCGTTATTCCGTTCACGCAGACAGCGCAAAAGCCCTTTTCGGCGTTTACGGAAAGCTCCTCGCCGTGAAGGAATTTGCGGATTTCCTCGCTGTTTACGTCAAAATCGACAGCCCTTCGGCATTCGGACGGCTTTGCCGCCGTGAACGCAGTGTGGCAGGGCTCAATTCTTCCGCGCTTTATCTCGCCGAGCAGAACTCCCCTGCGCAGGACGCTAATCCCGCTCAAATCGGGGATCGGCTCAGTGAGCGCGAAAATCTTGTCCTTCTTGACCGTCAGATTTTCGCCGAACGGTCTGTCTTTAAAAATATCGTCGTAAAATTCAAAAACACTCTTATCGGTCGAAAAATCGTCCTTTGCCGTCGGTACAGAAGTGTTCGGTGAATTTCTTCTGAGCTTCACGGCGAAGTGACCCTCGCCGCCGTCCATAGGAAGAATCCTTCTGCCGAGCTCCATAGCGGGTCTGCCGAAGCTTACGCCGCTGTCAACAAGCTCAAAGTCGGGGTTCTCGCTCAGAAAGCGCGTGATTACCCCCTCGTTCTCCTCGGGAGAAAAGGTGCAGGTCGAGTACACAAGCTCGCCGCCCTCTCTGAGCGCGTTCTTCGCGGAGCCGAGGATTTGCAGCTGACGCTCGGCGCAGCTTTTTACGTGCTCGACGCTCCATTCACGCTTGGCGTCGTTCTTTTTGAACATTCCCTCGCCGCTGCATGGCGCGTCCACAAGCACCTTGTCGAAAAAGCCCCTCGTCCTCCCGCAAAGCAGGTCGGGACGGGCGTTTGTGACGACAGCGTTTTTGACTCCCATTCGTTCAATATTCGATAAAAGAATCATAGCTCTGTTTCTGACTATCTCATTGCACACAAGCACACCCTCGCCCTCAAGCGCGGAGGCTATCTGAGTGCTCTTTCCCCCGGGAGCGGCGCAAAGGTCAAGCACCATCTCCCCTTTTTTCGGCGCGAGCATTGTCACAGCCGAGGTCGCCGAGGGCTCCTGAACATAAAAGGCTCCCGCGTGGTGCAGCGGGTTGTTGCCGATTGAAACGGCGCCCTTCGGCAGATAGTACCCCTGCGCGCAGAACGGAGTTTTTTCAGGCTTAAACGGCAAAAGCCCGAGGAGCTTGTCCGCGGAGCACTTGAGGGTATTGACCCTCAGTCCCCTGAAAACCGAGTCGGACTGATAAAATTTTAAAAATTCGGGAAAATCATCTCCGAGGAGAGCTTCCATTCTTTGCAAAAAAATTTCCATAACCGTGAATAAATAAAAATCTCCCGCTAATAATATAAGCGACCAAGGAGGTGAGTTCACAATGAGCAATCAGGACAAGAAGAACCCACAGAACAAGAATCAGCAGAACTGCGACGGCAAGAACTGCGACAACAAAAAGAACAATCAGAGTCAGAACAAGAAAAACGAACAGTAATTATTGAGAGTGAAGAGTGAAGAACGAGAGTTCTCCGCTCTTCACTTTTTCATTAATAACCCAACTCCTCGCCGACGAATATGACCTTGATTCTGTCAACGTGTCTCTGCTGAGCGCATACAACGTAGTTGCAGCAGATCCTTCCCGCTCCCTTGCAGCCGTCGTACATTTCCCTGTCGGCTTTGCCGAGGGAGACACACTTGCCTGTCTTTGCGCAGTAGGTATCGCAGCCGAGTCTGACGGTGTTCGGAGGAGCCGCCTTTTCCTTGACTCGAAGCTCCGCTTCCTCAAGGTTTTTGACGATTTTGTTACAGCCGCAGACGAGAATAACGCTCTTCGGACCGTAAAGGATCGCGGAAACACGGTTCGAGTTGCCGTCGACATTGTAGAGACAGCCCGTCTCGGTAACAGCGTTTGAGGACGCGAAGTACGCGTCGGCGCTGTAGGTATCGCGGTAAACCTGCTCGACCTCCTCGCGGGTAATTCCCTCGCGCGAACGGTTGAGGTAGTTATAGTCCCCGCTTTTGAGCAGGTCAATTACACCGCACGCCTTGAGCGTTTCCGAGCCGCCGTTTGAGACGGTGTCGCCCTTGTTTATCAGTGTTTTTATAAGCGGAACAACGTCCTCCTTTTTCTCAACAAAAAAGGGCTTGATGTTGTTCTTTTGAAGATTTTCCATTGTTGCTTCAATTTTTTTCATCATTTCGGCGTTCATTATTCACACATCCTTACATTTGAATTACATTATATTATACCACAGCGCGCTGATTATTTCAAGGCTCAACAAAAGGAACTCCGAGGGTATCCGCGACAGACTTTGAGAGATTGCGAGCGATAGCGTTTATGTTGTCGCGAATGAACCTCGCGTCGTCTAAATTGTCGTGATACGCTACCTCAATAAGCGCGGCGGGAGTCCTTGTGAGTCTGAGCTCGCCGAGAGAGGTCGTGGGAATAGTCCTGACCTTCTCGGGATTCGGGTAGAGCTCGGAGAAATTCGTGGCGAGCGTCTCGGCGAAATCCTGACCCTTTTCGCTCGTGGGGTAATAGTAGACCTCCACTCCCCTGTTCCTGCCCGCGCTCGACTCCCCGGAGGCGTTCGAGTGAATCGCGAGGTGCAAATCGTAATTTCCCATATTGCTTTGGTTGATTGCCTGTCGAAGCGACATATCGGGACTGTTTCTGGTAAAGCTGATACCGCTCGCTCTGAGGTAAGGCTCCATTGCGTCGGCGACAAGGTTCATATAATACTCCTCGTTACCGCCGTCGACGTAAGGGTTCCATTCCTGCAGGGACGGGCTGAGATAAATATTCGGCATAAAAACCACCCTTTCATTTTGGTGCTACATTATATGAAAGGGCGGTTAAGATTATTAAAAACCGCAAAATATTATTGCAAACTGTACAAAAATATATTTACAAAGTCTGATTTTGATGTTATAATGGTTTAAATATTGAAAGGAGAGATTCTTTATGAAAAAATTTGTTTGTACAGTATGCGGATATGTTCACGAGGGCGACTCAGCTCCCGAGCAGTGCCCCATTTGTAAGGCTCCCGCTTCAAAATTCAACGAGGTAAAGGGTGAGGCTCAGTACGCCACAATGCACATTGTAGGCGAGGCTCAGGGCGTCAGCGAGGACATCCTCAAGGATTTGCGCGACAACTTCACGGGTGAGTGCACAGAGGTCGGAATGTATCTCGCAATGGCAAGAGTCGCCGACAGAGAGGGCTATCCCGAAATCGCGGCGGCGTTTGAAAAGTATGCTTTTGAAGAGGCTGTTCACGCGGCTAAGTTCGCCGAGCTTCTCGGCGAGGTAATCACCGACTCAACTGAAAAGAACCTCAAAATGCGCGCCGACGCCGAGGCAGGCGCCTGCGAGGGCAAGTTCGACCTCGCGAAGAGAGCAAAGGCTCAGAACCTCGACGCGATCCACGACACAGTCCACGAAATGGCTAAGGACGAGGCAAGACACGGCGCAGGATTCGCAGGACTTCTTAAGAGGTATTTTGGTTAAGGAATATCAAATGGAAAAAGACAATAAAGAGTTATTGACCGAATTATTGATCGATACCGAAAAGAAAAATCTTGAAACGCAACAGAAGGTTCTGCAAGAGCTGTCTACTATCCGAAAATGGGTCACATTCTTTGGCATTGTCACCATTGTCAGTCTTGCCTGCGGTGTAATCGCATTATTTACTGTGATGAGCAACCTCAGATACTGATTGCGGCATCAAGACACGGCGCGGGCTTCGCTGGACTTCTTAAGAGGCATTTCGGTTAAGGTGTAGATATGGCGAAAAAAAGCAAAAGAAGGCAAAC
>JAFNSO010000020.1 GCA_017384945.1 Ruminococcus sp.
AAGGCGATTCTGTCGCGGTGCGCCTTGTTCATGTTTGCCTGAATCTTGAATACAAAGGCAGAGAAATCCTCGCTCATCGGGTCAACCTTTTCACTTACGGTTTCTCTTGAAAGCGGAGATGTGGTGAGCTTAAGGAACTGTTCAAGAAACGGCTCAACGCCGAAGTTTGTCAGAGCCGAGCCGAAGAATACGGGAGTCAGCTTGCCGTCGCGGACAGCTTCGAGGTTGAATTCGTCGCCGGCACCGTCGAGAAGTTCAATCTCGTCAAACAAATCTGCCTTGAGATACTGTCCCAGTGCGTCATCAATCGCGGGATCGTCGAGAGCAAGCTCGGTTTTCTCTACTTCCTTCTGACCGTTGTTCGCGGTGAAACAGAGAATCTTTTCGGTATTGCGGTCGTAAACGCCCTTGAATTCCTTTCCCGAGCCGATAGGCCAGTTGACAGGATAGGTATTGATGCCGAGAACATTCTCGATGTCCTCGAGCAAATCAAATGGATTCTTGGCGTCTCTGTCCATTTTATTTATAAAGGTGATAATCGGTATATTGCGCATAACGCAGACCTTGAAGAGCTTTATCGTCTGCTTCTCAACGCCCTTTGAGCCGTCGATGACCATTACCGCGGAATCCGCCGCCATAAGCGTGCGGTAGGTGTCCTCGGAAAAGTCCTCGTGTCCGGGGGTGTCGAGGATATTTATGCAGTAGCCGTCGTATTTGAACTGGAGAACCGACGAGGTAACTGAAATACCTCTCTGCTTCTCGATTTCCATCCAGTCGGAAACTGCGTGCTTTGCCGTTCTCTTGCCCTTTACAGAGCCCGCGAGATTAATAGCGCCTCCGTACAGAAGGAGCTTTTCGGTCAGTGTGGTTTTACCCGCGTCAGGGTGAGAGATAATCGCGAAGGTTCTTCGTTTTGTGATTTCATCTCTGTATGAGCTCATAAATTCAATCCTTTCGGAATTTTCTACAACTTTATTATTTTACAATTTTCATGCGCCTTATGTCAACAATAATTACGGGATTTATGTCAAAAAAATTTTTTTGAATTATTTCGCTACAAAATCTTGACAAAAAAGTTAAATTATTGTAATATAAGAGTATACCAATGATTATTCCTATCTTTTCATATACCTTCCAACTTTTGAGGCAGGGGCAGCAATGCTCCTGTCTCAAAAATTTTATCCCGAAAAGAGGCTTATTATGTCTGAGTCAATCGGTATTTACATTCATATTCCCTTCTGCAAGAGCAAATGCCCTTACTGCGATTTTTTCAGCGGAAGAGCATCTGAAACGGATTATGATAATTACATGCGTATTCTGAAAGAAAAAATCAAATACTGGAGCGGTCAGACCGATAAAAACGTCGCTACAGTTTATTTTGGCGGCGGCACTCCGAGTGTACTCGGCGCGGACAGGCTGTCCGATGTCCTTTATAGTGTTAAGGACTGCTTCACCGTAGAGCCCGAAGCCGAGATTACCGTTGAAGTTAACCCCGACACAGGCAAGACGCTTGATTTTGAAAAGCTCAGACTTGCGGGCTTTAACCGGGTTTCCGTCGGGTTCCAGACAGCGGTTGAACGCGAGCTGAAAGCGCTTGGCAGAATCCACACCGCCAAAGACGCGCTCGTTACCACACAACGAGCAAAGGCTGCAGGAATAGATAACGTGTCGCTCGACTTAATGATGGGCATTCCCTATCAGGATATCGACAGTCTGAAGAAATCGATCGACTTTTGCGCCAAATGCGGTGTAAAGCATATCTCGTCTTACCTGCTGAAAATCGAGGAAGGCACAAGGTTTTTTGACATTCAGGATCAGCTCGACCTCGCAGACGACGATAAACAGTCACAGCTTTATCTGTTCGCCGTAGATTATCTTGATAAGCTCGGTTATAAGCAGTACGAAATCTCAAATTTTGCCATTCCGGGCTATGAAAGCCGCCACAACTCAGCTTACTGGAAATGCGGCGAATATATCGGCATCGGGCCTTCGGCGCATTCCTTTCTGAACGGCAGGCGGTTCTGTTACGGACGGGATTTGAAGGCTTTTGAAGAAAATATAATTAT
>JAFNSO010000021.1 GCA_017384945.1 Ruminococcus sp.
CTTCAGACAGGCTTTGAAAATGCCGACGACCACAGGTTCATCCAATCGGTATGTAAGAAGCACGGTATTTATTTTTCAAGACCCGGTAACGGAATCTGTCACCAGGTTCATCTGGAGAGATTCGGCAAGCCCGGCAAGACATTAATCGGCTCCGACAGCCACACACCGACAGGCGGCGGAATAGGTATGCTCGCAATCGGCGCGGGCGGACTTGACGTAGCCGTAGCTATGGGCGGCGGCGCGTACTATATCACAATGCCTAAAATGGTTAAGGTAAACCTCACCGGAGCGTTAAAGCCCTGGGTTTCCGCAAAGGACATCATCCTCAAGGTGCTTGAGGTTATGAGCGTCAAGGGCGGCGTAGGCAAAATCGTCGAGTACGGCGGCGAGGGAATCAAGACTCTCTCCGTTCCCGAGAGAGCAACAATCACAAATATGGGCGCTGAACTCGGCGCTACGACCTCTATCTTCCCCTCCGACGAAATCACAAGGGAGTTTTTAAAGGCGCAGGGACGCGAGGAGGACTACACGGAGCTCAAGTCGGACGACGACGCTCAGTACGACGAGGTTATCGACATCAACCTCTCTGAGCTCGAGCCGCTGGCGGCGTGTCCTCACTCCCCCGACAATATCAAGCCTATCAAGGAGCTTGCAGGTCAGAAAATCAATCAGGTATGTATCGGCTCCTGCACAAACTCCTCCTACAGAGATATGATGAGAGTCGCTTCCATTTTAAAGGGCAAGACGGTAGCCGACGGCGTAAGCCTTGCTATCGCTCCCGGCTCAAAGCAGGTGCTCAATATGATCGCGCTCAACGGCGCGTTGGGCGATATGATCGCGGCGGGCGCGAGAATCCTCGAGTCGGCTTGCGGTCCGTGTATCGGAATGGGTCAGTCCCCGAACTCGGGCGGTATTTCGCTGAGAACCTTCAACCGCAACTTTGAGGGCCGCTCGGGCACAAAGGACGGACAGATTTACCTCGTTTCCCCCGAGACAGCGGCGGCTTCAGCTCTGACGGGCGTATTCACCGACCCGACAACGCTCGGTGAGGCTGAGGAAATCGAAATGCCCGAGAAATTCTTAATCAACGACAATATGGTAATCGCTCCCGCTCCCGTTGAGGAGATGGACAGCATTGAAATTCAGAGAGGTCCCAACATCAAGCCCTACCCCGAGACCTCACCGCTTGCAGACAAAATTGAAGCGAGCTGCAGCTTAAAGGTCGGTGACAACATCACCACAGACCATATTATGCCCGCGGGCGCAAAGATTCTTCCGCTCCGCTCAAATATCCCGAAAATCTCTCAGCACTGCTTCACAGTCTGCGACCAGCACTTCCCCGAGAGGGCTAAAATGCTCGGTCAGAGCATTGTTGTAGGCGGCGAAAACTACGGACAGGGCTCGTCGCGTGAGCACGCGGCTCTCGCTCCGCTTTACCTCGGAGTCAAGGCTGTGCTCGTAAAGAGCTTCGCCCGTATTCACCGCGCGAACCTTATCAACGCAGGAATCCTGCCTCTCACCTTCGTTAACCCCGACGATTACGACAAAATCAATCTCGGCGACCAGCTCACTCTTCCCTATGTAAAGAAGGAAATCGAGGAGGGCAAAAACATCACCGTCGTAAACAGAACCCACGACGAAAAGTTCGAGGCGGTATGCGAGCTCACAGACAGAACGAAAGCTATTATAATCGCGGGCGGTCTGCTCGACTACACAAAGGAGAACGGCTAAATGAGTAAAATTCAGATGAAAACTCCGCTCGTCGAGATGGACGGAGACGAGATGACAAGAGTTATCTGGCAGCAGGTAAAGGATATTCTCATTCTCCCCTATGTCGACCTCAAGACGGAGTACTACGACCTCGGACTTAAAAAGAGAGAGGAAACCAAAGACCAGATCACTCTCGACAGCGCCGAGGCGACTAAAAAATACGGCGTAGCTGTCAAGTGCGCCACAATCACCCCGAACGCCGCGAGAATGGACGAGTACAACCTGACTCAGATGTGGAAAAGCCCGAACGGTACGATCAGAGCCGCGCTCGACGGCACTGTTTTCCGCGCTCCGATTCTCGTCAAGGGAGTAACACCCTACATTCCCACATGGACAAAGCCTATTACAATCGCGCGTCACGCCTACGGCGACGTTTACAAGAACACCGAGATGGTTGTTGAAAAGGGCTCAAAGGCAGAGCTTCTCGTAACAAAGCCCGACGGCTCGCAGGAGACCGCACTCATTCACGAGTTCAAGGGGGACGGTATTATTCAGGGTCTTCATAACCTCGATCAGAGCATTTCGTCCTTTGCGAGAGCCTGCTTTAACTTCGGTCTCGACACAAAGCAGGACGTATGGTTCTCGACCAAGGACACTATAAGCAAAAAGTATGACCACCGCTTCAAGGATATTTTCGCGGAAATCTACGAAAACGAGTACAAGGACAAGTTCGAGGCGGCAGGAATTGAGTATTTCTACACACTGATTGACGACGCTGTGGCACGCGTAATCCGCTCGAACGGCGGCTACATCTGGGCGTGCAAGAACTACGACGGCGACGTTATGAGCGATATGATTGCCACTGCCTACGGCTCGCTCGCTATGATGACCTCGGTGCTCGTTTCCCCCGACGGCGTGTACGAGTTTGAAGCGGCTCACGGAACCGTCCAGAGGCACTACTACAAGCACCTCAAGGGTGAGGAAACCTCGACAAACTCGGTGGCTACCCTGTTCGCGTGGACAGGCGCTCTCAGAAAACGCGGCGAGCTCGACGGACTAAGCGAGCTTATGAGCTTCGCGGACAAGCTTGAAAAGGCGATTATCGACACAATCGAGAGCGGAATTATGACGGGCGACCTCTATCTTATCTCAACACTCGAGAACAAGAAAAAGGTCAATACGACCGAATTCCTCGAGGCTGTCGCCGAAACGCTTAACAAGTCTCTGAATTCATAAAAAACAACGGCTGCTCCGCTTTGCGGAGTACCGTTTTTCAAGGTAACTGAACCGCAATTGCTTTGAATAACGGTATAAGCCAAACGGAAGGTATATTATGAGCAACGTAAGAATTTCAAAATCGGTAATAAAACGGCTGCCGAGGTACTACCGCTTTCTGTCGGAGCTTGAGGAGCAGGGCGTTGAACGCGTAAGCTCGGGAAAGCTCGCTCAAATTATGCGGACAACGGCAAGCCAGGTGAGACAGGATTTGAACCACTTCGGTGGGTTCGGACATCAGGGCTACGGCTACTCGGTGCCGACGCTGAGAGAAGAAATCATCAACATTCTCGGTCTCGGCAATCCGCACAAGGCGGTGCTTATCGGCGCGGGACATATCGGAACGGCAATTGCCTCCCGACTCTCGCTTGACAGGATGGGGTTCAGCCTCGAGGGTATCTTCGACGTTAACGGCGACATAATCGGCGACAAAATAAACGGCGCCGAAATCTACCCTCTTCAAAGGCTAAAGGACTTCTGCCGCGAGAACAAAATCGAGGCGGCGTTTTTGTGTATGCCGAAGAACGCGGCGCCCGAGGTTGTCGCGGAGCTGTACGGCTCGGGGGTAAAATCCTTCTGGAACTTTACGCACTACGATATTCTTGCGGACTTCCCCGACGCGGTAGTCGAAAACGTGCACCTGAGCGATATGCTGATGACGCTGTGCTACAGAATGAACGAAACTGAGGATTGATTATGAACAAGGTTATGAGCAAATATCTGAGCAGAAAGCTGAAATTCATTTCCGTTTTCGCTATGTTCGCGATTGTGTTCGTGAACGCGTACAACTACAAGGAGCCGCTCACCCCTGTCTCGAAAATCGACTTTAACTTTTTTCAGATGTGCGAGTATTTTTTCAGTAACGGACTGTTTTCATTCGCGGTGCCGCTGTTCTTTATAATCTCGGGGTTTCTGTTCTTTCTCAAATACGAAAACACCTTTAACGGATATATTAAGAAAATCGCGAAGCGCTCCTACCCTCTTCTGATTCCCTACGTGGCGTGGTCGGTGATTTCGGGCGCGGCGGTTCTGATACTGAGCAGATATGAAAACTTTAAGGACATACCATTTATAAAGGAGCATACGGTCGATTTGAGCAGGTGTTACGTTTACCTGATAAAGCCGCCCGCGTTCCAGCTTTGGTTTTTGCAGCAGATAATGCTGTTCACGGTGCTGTCACCGCTTATATACCTGTTGGTTAAGTACACAAGAAGCCTGATTCTGATTCCCATCGGCGCGCTGTGGATGCTGAACCTCGACTTTGTAGTCAGCCCGCAGGGTCTGTTCTTCTTCTCGGCGGGCGCGGCGCTGGCGATTTTCGGAAAGGCGCGAAATGTCACAAGAAGAGAAAACAAGCCATACGCTGTTTTGTTCAGTCTCGCGTGGCTTCTGCTTAGTCTTTCGCTTACCTTCCTCGCCTCCTCAAAGGACGACTGCAAAACTCTTATGCTGATAATCTACAAGCTCAACGAGGCGGTCGGCGTGATGGGTATATGGTTCGTGTTTGACCAAATTGTGAAGCTTATCAACCACAAAAAGGGAATGCTGCTCGCGTCGGCACACCTGTTCTTCGTGTTCGCCCTTCACGAGCCATTGCTCCATATAAGCAACCAAATGGCGCTGATTCCCGATAACAGCCACTCAAGCCACCTTATCCTCTATATCTGCCTGCCGATTTCGGTAATCTCGGTGTGCATTATATTGAGTATGATGATAAGAAAGCTGATTAAACCCGTACACTCTGTGCTCACGGGAGGAAGAAACTCTTAGGAAAGTTGAAAGTGGAAAACTGAAAGCAGAAAGAAAAAAGTAATAAGTAATAAGTAAAAGGTCAGGTTTTCACACCTGACCTTTTACTAATCTATTCAGAATTAAATACAAGTTACGACCTGCCGTTGATGAACCTTTATGTCAAGTCGAACGCTTCCAAAGGCAGCTTAGCGATCCGAGACACTCGGACCGGATTTAACGAGGGCTTTGCCTGCTTCGTTGTTCTCGTACTTTTTGAAGTTTTTGATAAATCTCTCGGCAAGATCCTTCGCCTTTGTCTCCCACTCGGAGGGATCGGCATAAGTGTCTCTCGGATCGAGGATACCCGTGTCAACGCCCTCAAGCTGTGTGGGAACCTCAAGGTTAAAGTAAGGAATCGTCTTTGTCGGGGCGTTCTTGATGTCGCCGCCGAGAATAGCGTCGATGATTCCGCGTGTGTCCTTGATTGTGATACGCTTGCCTGTACCGTTCCAGCCTGTGTTTACGAGGTACGCCTTCGCGCCTGTCTTTTCCATTCTCTTAACGAGCTCCTCGGCGTACTTTGTGGGATGAAGCTCAAGGAACGCCTGACCGAAGCAAGCCGAGAAGGTCGGCGTAGGCTCGGTGATACCGCGCTCTGTGCCCGCGAGCTTAGCCGTAAAGCCTGAGAGGAAGTAGTACTGAGTCTGCTCGGGAGTGAGGATAGAAACAGGAGGAAGAACTCCGAACGCGTCGGCTGAAAGGAAGATTACGTTCTCAGCGGCAGGACCCGAGGAAATGCCGTTGACGTTCTTTACGATTTTCTCGATGTGCTCAATCGGGTAGGAAACTCGGGTGTTCTCTGTGACGCTCTTGTCGTTGAAGTCAATTTTGCCGTCGTCGGAAACAGTAACATTCTCAAGAAGCGCGTCTCTCTTGATAGCGCCGTAGATGTCGGGCTCGCTCTCCTTGTCAAGACCGATTACCTTCGCGTAGCAGCCGCCCTCAAAGTTGAAAATACCGTTGTCGTCCCAGCCGTGCTCGTCGTCGCCGATAAGCAGACGCTTCGGGTCGGTGGAAAGAGTTGTCTTACCTGTGCCCGAAAGACCGAAGAAGATAGCTGTATTCTTACCTTCCATATCGGTGTTAGCGGAGCAGTGCATTGAAGCAATACCCTGGAGCGGAAGGAAGTAGTTCATCATTGAGAACATACCCTTCTTCATCTCGCCGCCGTACCATGTGTTGAGGATAACCTGCTCACGGCTCTTTACGTTAAAGAGAACAGCTGTCTCGGAGTTGAGACCGAGCTCCTTGTAGTTCTCGACCTTTGCCTTTGAAGCTGTGTATACAGTGAAGTCGGGCTCGAACTCAGCCTCCTCCTCAGCGGTGGGCTTAATGAACATATTCTTTACGAAGTGAGCCTGCCAAGCGACCTCCATAATAAAACGAACCGCCATACGGGTGTCCTTGTTGGCTCCGCAGAACGCGTCAACAACGTAGAGCTTCTTGCCAGAGAGCTCCTCGAGAGCGAGCTTCTTGCACGCCTGCCAAGCTTCCTCTGAGGCTGGGTGGTTGTCGTTGGGATATTCGGGAGTAGTCCACCAGACGGTGTCCTTTGACTTGTCATCCATAACGATGAACTTGTCTTTGGGCGAGCGTCCTGTGTAGATACCCGTCATAACGTTGACAGCGTCGAGCTCGGTGAGCTGACCCTTGTCAAAGCCCTCGAGAGCGGGGTTTGTCTCGTCCTCAAAGAGAGCCTCGTAGGAAGGATTGTAAATGATTTCCTTTACGTCGTTAATGCCGTATTTTGTCAAATCAAGTTTTGCCATAAAATCTCCTCTTTCATTATTGAAATACAGGTTTATTTTACCACATTTTCAGCCGAATTGTCAACCAATGGACAAAAGTAGTTGAAAAAATAAGCGGTTTGTATTATTATATATGTATTAACGAAAGGCGAGGGAAATATGGAAGAATACAACGTAAAATGCACAAAATGCGGGTACATATTCTTTGATAACGGCGAAGAGGAAAAATGCGTCTGTCCCCTTTGCTCAGAGGAATGCGACCGAGAGGAAGCCGAAAAGGGCTTTCGAGAGGTTGAAAACGGCTTTATTCAAAAGCAAAAAAGAACGACAAAAAGAATGATTCTCGATATGCTCGTGCTCGGGCTGTCGTTTTCGGCGTTTGTAATTATAATGTACTTTTTGGTCACTGTGATTGTAACTGCGGGAAAATAATGACTGAAAGATATGAAAACGGAGATTAATATGGAAAAAGACAGAACCTACGACGAGATTTACAAAAGTCTCAGAAAACAGAAGAGAAAGAGAATAAGGTTTGTGATACTGTTCACGCTGATGCTTTTGGCTATGGCGGCGGTGAGCGTGTATTTTATCGTGCTCGGCAACATAGACAGCTTTCTGAAAATGTTTCAGGGATAATATACATTACAGATAATATGTACCTTTTCTTTTTTGAGGGAATATGATAAAATAATAATACAATCAGGAAAGGAAGATATGATATGGCTTCAAGCTTAGACAAAAAAATCAAGGATATAGAAAACACACAGCTCAAGGCAGGAGAGCTTTTTATGTACGGTCACTGCGATTCCGACGGCGAAATCAACGCGGGAATCTGCTGTGAGGAGGCTGATTTAGAGGCAATCGAGAGTACTCTCCAGTACATCACAATGCAGACCGCGCGCGTGCTCTATGACTCAAACCCCGAGCTGAGCAAGGAGGACATCACGGAAATCCTCTTTACCGACTTGTTCGGCAGTCTGAACCTCTTCATCTCCGAGCTCGACCACGATAAGGACGAGGAGGACGTAAGAAGCGAGGCGGCAGACCTTCTGACCGACTGCTTCGAGGATTTCGACTTCTACGGCAACTTCGACTAACCCCCGAGTGCCTTGGGTCGCATAGCTGCCTTTGGAAGCGTTCGGCTTGGCATAAAGGGTCATCAACGGCAGGTCGTAAATTAGATTAAAACTGAATAATCGAGTAGGGCGGAATTACTCCGCCCTCTCACACCACCGTACGTGCCGTTCGGCATACGGCGGTTCAATTTAATTTCAAAGTATGCTGATTAAGATAATAATCCAAAGGACTGACTAAGCCTCGCTTGGTCAGTTTTTC
>JAFNSO010000022.1 GCA_017384945.1 Ruminococcus sp.
TTCAGACTGACTCTTCGTTGGTCTTTTCGTTTTGCTTTTCTACGAAAAAACACACCTGCTTTCGCAAGTGTGTCTTTTTTTGATTTGCACCCTTTGGCTTATCTTAATGATATTGCCCTCTAAGGAGTGCTCTTCGTGGCCTGCCTGACTGGATTCGAACCGGCGATCTACAGAGTCGGAGTCTGTTGCATTATCCAACTGTGCTACAGGCAGATTTATATATGTATTATATCACAGATTTTTTGGTTTGTCTATCCGTTTAGCTCTTCCCATTTTTCAAAGGTCTCGTCGAGCTCGGCTTGGGCGCTTTGGAGCTTTTCGGTGAGCTCCATCAGCTTTTCGTAGTCGGACTGACATTCACCGCTTTGGAGCTCATCGTTGAGCTCGGCTATAAGCGCGTCGAGCTCTTCTATCCGCTCCTCGCATTTTTGAAGGTCGCTTTGACGCTTGCGCTCGCGGGCGCGCTGCTGCTTTTCGAGCTGGTAGTCGTTCAGCTTTTTGGGCTCGGACTGCTTTTCGCTCTCCTCGGGCGCGGGCTGAGCGGTTTTTTCGAGATAGTAGTCGTAATCGCCGAGGTACTTTGTTACGCCGTTTTTATCGAGCTTAAGGACGCAGGTAGCGAGCTTGTTGATAAAATATCGGTCGTGGCTGATTATGAGCATTGTGCCGTCATATTCGGACAGTGTGTTTTCGAGCTGCTCGCGCGAGGCGGAGTCAAGGTGGTTTGTCGGCTCGTCGAGCAGGAGAAGATTGTCGCCCTCAAGCATAAGCTTCAGAAGGCTGATTCTTGCCCGCTCGCCGCCGCTCATCTGACTGAGCGGCTTGAAAACCTCGTCGCCCTTAAAAAGAAAGCTGCCGAGGCAGGTACGCACCTTCGTCTCGGTCAAATCGGGAAACGTGTCCCAGACCTCGTCGAGGGCAGTCTTTTCGAGGTGCAGATCGGACTGCATCTGGTCGAAGTAGCCGATGTCGACCTGCGCTCCGTAGTCGACCATACCGCTGTCGCAGGGGATCCTGCCGAGAAGCATATTGAACAGAGTGGTCTTGCCGCAGCCGTTGTCACCGATTATGAAAACCCTCTCACCCCTGCGGATGTGGAAACCGACGTTTGAAAAAAGCTGTTTGCCGCCGAAGCTCTTTGAAAGTCCCGACGCTATAAGCACGTCCTCACCGCTCTCTCGCCTCGGGCTAAGACGCATTCGCATACTCTCGAGCTCTCCTTCGGGAGCTATGAGCTGAGCCTTGATTTTATCCGCCTGCTTCTGCTTGCTGGCGGCGGTGATGAAGTTGCGCTCTCTTCCCCACCTTTTCTGCTGTTCGACGATTCCCTCGATACGCTTGATTTCCTTCAAATCGTTTTCGTACTTGTTTTTAAGGCTCTCGGTGTACGCCTGCTTTTTCCTCTTGAACTCGGTGTAGTTGCCCTTGTACATCATTGTTTTTGTGTGCTCGAGCTCGATTGTCTTGTTCGTGACGTTGTCGAGGAAATAACGGTCGTGGCTGATTATCAGCATTGAGCCCTTAAAGTCTCTTATAAAGCCCTCAAGCCAGCTCACGGAGCTCAAATCGAGGTGGTTTGTCGGCTCGTCAAGGAGAAGAAAATTCGACTTTGAAAGCAAAAGCTTCAAAAGGCTGAGCTTCGAGCGCTGACCGCCCGAGAGCCTGCCTGTCGGCATCGAAAAGCTCTTTTCCTCAAAGCCGAAGCCCAAAAGCGCCGAGCGGGCGCGGCTTTTGTATGTAAGACCGCCCATTGACTCAAATTGTTCAATAAGTGCGGTCTGCGCTTCGATATTCTCAGGCGTTGGGCTGACGCCGACGAGGTGGTTGAGGTTGTCGATTTCCTCCTCCATCTCAATCAGCCGCGAAAAGCCCGACAAAAGCTCGTCGTACACGCTTCTTTCGGGGTGAGTGCAGGCGTGCTGCTGCATATAGCCGACGGTTGTATCCGATGAGGTGAAAACTCCGCCCGAGTCCGGTTCGAGTTCACCGTTAATAATACGGAACAGAGTTGTCTTGCCGACTCCGTTGGCTCCGATAAAGCCCACCTTGTCGCCCTTTTCAATTTCAAAGCTTACGTCCTCAAACAGTTTTTGCTCCACAAAGCTCATGCTGAGGCTGCGGACGCTTAAAGCAGGCATTTTCTCACTCCTTACGCGGTGTACAAAATAATAAAGTTTACGATATGAACCAAAATAACGGCGCTGTAGATTATAACGCCCGAGTAGATGATGAAGTTAGTGAACTTGTTTTGCTCCAGCTTAAAAATCTTGTAGAAAAGCCAGATAAAAATGCTCAGGGCAAGCGGCAGGACGCATTTGATGAAAAATCCGACGATCGGGTATTCCATAACCGACGCCATAAGCGGGTTAGCCTCCTGAAAGCGCCCCGTGTCAATGAGCGCCTGAGTACAAAACCAATCCGCGGCGTTGAGCGTATACAAGAAAAACAGCTTCACGCCGAAGCCGTATTGTCTCGGCCGTTCAAGTTCTCTGTAATCCAATACTGATTCTGACATAAAAACACCTCACGGGTATTTTGCCCCCATGAGATGATTTTATTCAATTTTTAACTTTTTCTCCAGGCTCTGGGCATAAATATAATCAGAAGCGGATAGAGCTCAAGTCTGCCCGCGATCATATTAAAGCAGAATACAATCTTGGAGAGGATGTTAAAGCCGCTGTAGTTGCCCGCGGAGCCGACGATTGAAAAGCCCGGTCCCGTGTTGTTGAGGGTGGTGATAGCGGCGGTGATATTCGTTGTAAAGTCAAAGCCGTTGAGCGATACAATCGCGGTGCTGACGATGATGAAAAGTATGTAAATCATCAGATATACGCTGACGTTGCGGGTAACCTCGTGGGAGACCTTTTTGCCGTTCATCTTGATTGTCTGAACAGTACGCGGATGAACAATGAGCATAAACTCCTTGCGGACCTCCTTGGCGAGTATGACGACACGGCTGACCTTAAAGCCGCCGCCCGTACTTCCCGCGCAGGCTCCGATACAGGTCAGGACAACGACGAGGGTCTGGCTGAACGCGGGCCATTTGTTTGTGTCCTCAATCGCGAAGCCCGTACTGGATAGAATGGAGGTTACATAGAAGAAGCTGTGGTGGAAGGACTCGAACGCGTCGGGGTAGATCCTCGAGATATTAACCGCGATGGCGATTGTCGCCAGAACGACGATTCCGAGGTAGTACCAAAGCTCCTCGAGCTTGAGAATGCTCTTGAACTTTCTCGTTAAAATGAGTATATAAACGTAGAAATTGACGCCGAAAAGCATCATAAATACGGAGATTACTCCCTGAATGTAGTAGCTGTCGAAGTAAGCTATGGAGTTGTTGTAGCAGGCAAAGCCGCCCGTACCGGCGGTCGCGAAGGAGGTTGTGACCGCGTCGAAGAAGTAGAGCCCGCCGCACATCAGGAGGATGACCTCCAAAACGGTCAGTCCGACGTAAATCGCGTAGAGCACAAAGGCGTAGTTACGCAGCTTCGGCATTGTTTTCTCGACCTCGGGGCCTGTAGACTCCGCCTTCATAAGGTTGATACCCGCGTTGCCGCCGAGCTTCGGAATAAGCGCCAGCAGGAACACGATAACTCCCATACCGCCGAGGAAGTGGCTCAACGCACGCCAGAACAGCATACAGTTGTCGAGAGCCTCGATATCGACAAGAATGGTCGAGCCCGTCGTGGTAAAGCCCGAAATCGACTCGAAAACCGCGTCGATCCAATTCGGTATCTGACCGCTCATCCAGAACGGAAGAGCGCCGACAACCGAGAGCACGATCCAGCTCAACGCGGTCGCCGCGAAGCCGTCGCGCCGCGACATTGCGACCTTCTTGGGCTTGTTAATCATAATCAGTGCGCCGAGCGCCATTGTGCCGAGTCCGATAAAAAGAAAATATTTAAAATTATCCTCGTGGTACCACAGTCCGACAAAGGTCGAAAGCTGCATAGCCGCGCCCTCGAACAGGAGCACCCAGCCGAGTATGTGTAAAATCGTTCTTTTATTCATAGTCAGCCTCTAATCATTTCAGAATATCCTTCAGGTCGAACAGACCCTTGTGCTTGGTGACAACGATAACGGTGTCGCCGATTTCGATTGTGTCCTTACCCGAGGGAATAATAATCTTTCCGTTGCGGGTTATGCAGGCAATCTGCAAATCGGGCTTGAGGCCGAGCATAGCGAGCGGAACGCCGATCGCGAGGTTGTCCTCTCTTGCCTTGAACTCAAGCGCCTCCGCCTGGTCGTTGCAAATTGAGTGAAGGGTCTCGATATTCGAACCGACTGAGTTCTGCATCGCGCGGACGTACTGAATGATGTACTGACCCGTGAGGTGCTTGGGATGAATAACCGAGTCGAGCGGCAGACTGTCGATAATCGAAAAGCTGATGTCGTTGATTTCGGTGATGATTTTAGCGTCGGGATTTACGTCCTTCGCGAAAATCGAAACGATGATATTCTCCTCGTCGGTGTCCATAAGCGTTACAATCGCGTCGGCGTACTCAATTCCCTCGGAAACAAGGAGCTCCTGATTCATTCCGTTGCCGTGGATAACGACTACGTTGTCGAGGTGCTCGCTGAGCTGCTCGCAGCGCTGGAGATTGTTTTCGATAATCTTGACCTTGATTCCCGACTCGGACAGAGACTTCGCGAGGTAGAACGCGATTTTGCTTCCGCCGAGAATAAGAACATGGCGGCTCTTGCCCGAAATCACGCCTATGAGCTTAAACAGCTTCGCGGCGGCGTTGCTCTCGGAAACGATTGAAATTACGTCCCCGGGAAGGAGCTCAAAGTCGCCGTTGGCGATGAAGCAGTTTTTATCCCTCTCGACCGTACAGATACGCAGTCCGTCCTTGAACAGAGACGCGCACTCGACGACCTTTTTGTTCGCGAGCGGCGACGAGGGTCTGAGCTTGACCTTAATCAAATCAACCGCGCCCTTGGCGAAGGAGTCAATTTCCACCGCGCCGGGGAATTTTATAAGCCTCGAGAGCTCCTGAGCGCAAATCTGCTCGGGATTGATCGCGAGTGTGAGCTTTAACTCGTCCTTGATTTTCGGCACATCGACCGTATACTGAGGGTTACGCACGCGGGCAATCGTCTTTGGCGCTCCCGCGTTTGTCGCCACGAGACAGGCGTAAAGATTCAGCTCGTCTGACGCTGTTACGGCTATCATCAGGTCGCTGTCCTTAACGCCCGCGTCGATCAGGGTCGCGAAGGTCGCGCCGTTGCCGTGGATTCCCATAACATTCTGGGTTCCCGCGATCGAGGAAAGCGCCTCAGGGTCGCTGTCGATAACGGTAATGCTGTGGCCTTCCTTATCAAGCTGCTTGGCTATGGTGCGGCCGACACGTCCGCAGCCTACAATAATAATATTCATATAACTTACCTCTCTGTTATAGAGAATTTAATCATAGTAATTTTACTACAACACAGGTAATAAATCAAGCGAAATCACAAAGTTTTTTGTGCTCGGGAACAACCGCGAAAAACTCGAGCTCACAACTCTTGCTGTTGTTTATCAGGCTGTGAGAATGACCCGAGGGACAGTAGTGGCAGTCGCCGGCCGTCAGAAGCTCCTCCCCGTCGTCATAAAGAAGCCTTGCCTCGCCCGAAAGAATCAAAACAATTTCGCTGTTATCCTCGTGTTTGTGATAGCCGATAAGCGAGCCGACGGGGAGCCTTCCGCGCATAATCTTGTTGAAGCCGTCAGAAAAAGCCCTGTTGAGGGTCACGCCCTCTCCTCCCTTGAACTCGGGCAGAACCGCCTCCTCGAGCTTGTCAAAATCAATAAACATATTTACCTCCTTAAAGCAAAAACGAAGCCCGCGGTCGAAACCGCGGGCAAAATCAACTAGATCATTGGTCTTTCCTCTTATTCTGTAAAATTTCGGAAAAAAACTAACTAGAACATCGGTAGTACCTCATTAAACATTAAACAAATTTAATCTGCCAATAAAACTAACTAGCGCATCGGACTAACCTCAATCTTAAATTTTGTTTTCTGCTAACAAATTAACTAGCGCATTGGTTCTTACCTCATTGATTCTTAATATATGTAAAAACTATCGAAAACTCTAAGAATAAATCATGGGACTATCCCCTATCTATAAAAAACTTCAACTTCTATAATTAAAATACATACATCGGACCTGTCTCCGTTAGACTAAGTTAATTTTTTATAAACAATACATGATATCGAATTTCGAAAGTTGTCCCACAGTGCCGCGTACGGCTCTAGACATTGGGTGGGAAACTCCGCTTGATATCTTTGATCGAAATTTTAAAAGGTCTATGTAACATATTCATCAACCTCCTGTTCTCTTGTGTTGTACATATTATATAACGATATTCCTCATTTGTCAA